>JBJOQI010000195.1:0-7555 GCA_046050045.1 Pseudomonadota bacterium
AGGAAATGCTGCGCGCCGTCCTTTCGGGGCAGGGCCGCACCCATGCCGCCGTCGCCAGCTTCAACAACCACTGGGGCGTGCCCCTGACGCTGGCCCGGATGCCCGCCGACACCCAGTTCGCGGTGATCGAGATCGGCATGAACCACCCCGGCGAGATCGCGCCGCTGGCACGGTTGGCCCAGCTCGATGTCGCCGTCATCACCACCGTCGCCCCCGCGCATCTCGAAGCCTTCGACAGCATCGAGGGCATCGCACATGAAAAGGCCGCGATCTTCGACGGCCTGGAACCGGGAGGCATCGCTGTCGTCCCGCTCGACCTCGGCGTCAGCCCGATCCTGCTGGCCGCCGCCCGCGCCAGCGCCGCCCGCATCGAGACCTTCGGCACCGCGCCCGAAGCCGACTACCGCCTGTCGGACGTGACGCTGGCGCAGGACACCACCATCGTCCGCGCCACCCGTCACGGGCAGGCCATCCTCTTCAAGGTCCTGACGCCCGGCCGCCACTTCGCGATGAACGCGCTTGCCGTCCTCGCCGTGGCCGAGGCCGTGGGCGCCGACCCCACCGTGGCCGCCTGCGACCTCGGCCTCTGGTCGCCGCCCGCAGGCCGCGGCCAGCGCGAGCGCATCGTCATGGACATCGTCGAGGATCACCAGTCCTTCGACCTGATCGACGACGCCTTCAACGCCAACCCCGCCTCGATGGCGGCCGCCCTTGACGTGCTGGGCGCGGCCGAACCGCAGGACGGCGTCGGCCGCCGCGCCGAAGGCCGCCGCATCGCGATCCTGGGCGACATGCTGGAGCTTGGGCCCACCGAGGCCGCCCTGCACGCCGCTATCGCCGACCACCCGGCAATGCCCCGCATCCACGTCGTCCATTGCGTCGGCCCGCGCATGAAGTCGCTCTGGTCCGCCCTGCCCCCCGCCCGCCGCGGCGAATGGCACGACACCGCCGAGGCGCTTGCCGCCCGGGCCCACCACCTCGCCGATGCCGGCGACGTGGTGCTGGTCAAGGGCTCCAAGGGCTCGAAAGTCAGTCTTGTTGTGACCGCGTTGCGCAGGCTCGGACAACCGATGCCCAGCGCCCTTACAGGAGCCGAGTGAATGCTCTACTGGTTGACCACGCTTTCCGACGGCGGTGATTTCTTCAACCTTTTCAGGTATATCACCTTCCGGGCCGGGGCGTCGTTCTTTACCGCCCTGATCTTCGGCTTCATCTTCGGCAAGCCGCTCATCAATTTTCTGCGGCGCAAGCAGGGCAAGGGCCAGCCGATCCGCGACGACGGCCCGCAAAGCCATTTCGCCAAGGCCGGCACGCCGACGATGGGCGGGTTGCTTATCCTTTCGGCTTTGTTCTTCTCGACCATCCTCTGCGCCCGGCTCGACAACCCCTATGTCTGGATCGTGCTGGGCGTGACCATGGCCTTCGGGCTGATCGGCTTTGCCGACGACTATGCCAAGGTGACCAAGCAGAACACCAAGGGCGTCTCGTCCCGCGTCCGCTTCCTCCTCGGCCTCGCCATCGCGGCGCTGGCGGGCTTTGCCGCGGCCCAGGCCCATCCCGACGGGCTGACGAACCAGCTGGCGCTGCCGGTCCTGAAGAACGCGCTGATCAACCTCGGCATCCTCTTCGTGCCCTTCGCGATGATCGTCATCGTGGGCGCGGCCAATGCCGTGAACCTGACCGACGGCCTTGACGGGCTGGCCATCATGCCGGTGATGATCGCCGCCGGAACGCTCGGCATCATCGCCTATACCGTGGGCCGGGCCGACTTCACCGAATACCTCGGCGTCCATTTCGTGCCCGGCACGGGCGAGATCGTGATCTTCTGCGCCGCCCTGATCGGCGGGGGCCTCGGCTTCCTGTGGTACAACGCGCCCCCCGCGGCGGTGTTCATGGGCGATACCGGCAGCCTCGCCCTTGGCGGTGCGCTCGGCGCCATCGCGGTCTGCACCAAGCACGAGATCGTGCTGGCCATCGTCGGCGGGCTCTTCGTGGTCGAGGCGCTCAGCGTCATCATCCAGGTCGCCTACTTCAAGCGCACCGGCCGCCGCGTCTTCCTGATGGCCCCGATCCACCACCATTTCGAGAAGAAGGGCTGGGCCGAGCCGCAGATCGTCATCCGCTTCTGGATCATCAGCCTGATCCTCGCGCTGATCGGTCTGGCCACGCTGAAGGTCAGGTGAGCACCCCCCGCCGCATCGTCCTGTCGGGCTGCTCGGGCGGCGGCAAGTCCACGCTTCTCGACGAACTCGCGCAGCGCGGGTATGCCACATTCCCCGAGCCCGGCCGCGCCGTCGTCCGCGCAGGGCGCCACGATCCCGCGACCGATCCCCTGGGTTTTGCCCTTGCCGTCATCGACATCGCCCGCGCCAACCACCAATGCGCCCCGCCCGGCCTGTCGTTCCACGACCGCTCGCTCCTCGATGCGCTGATCTGGTTCCGCCGCAGCGGCACGGCCTTGCCCGCCGGATTGGCTGACCTCGCAGAGACCCACCGCTACTTTGCCAAGGTCTTCCTGACGCCACCCTGGCCCGAGATCTATGTCACCGACCCCGAACGGCGGCATGGCCTGCCCGAAGCCCTCGCCGAATACGACGCGATCCTCGCGACCCTGCCTGACCTCGGCTACACGCCGGTCATCCTGCCCAAATGTCCGGTGGCCGAGCGGGCCGATTGGCTGATGGAGCAACTGGCCGTCCTGCCCGAATGACCCGCGACAGACAGGCGGCCGACCCCTCGGCCTCTGCCTTGCGGCTTCGGCCAACCGGCATGGCCGACCTGCCACCGGCAGGTCGTCTGGTCTTGCCAGAGCAGGCGGGCCGTCGTTTCCTTAACACCCCCTGAATCCCTCCGCCCAACCCCTTGATTTCCCTCTCCCCAGGCGGCTGTCCCAGCGTGGGACGCCTCCCGCCCCCTTCCTCTTTCACCCTGACTGAAATACTCAACGGGGGTGCGGGGGCGAGAAACCCCCGCGCCGCACGCGGAAAGGGCCACGCATGATCCCGGTTCAGGGCCACCAGGGCCAGAAAGTCGCCGTCCTCGGCCTCGGCCGCTCGGGCCTCGCCGCCGCCGCCGCCCTTCAGGCGGGCGGAGCAGAGACGCTGCTCTGGGACGACAGCCCCGAGGCCCGCGCCAGGGCCGAGGCCGCGGGCCATGCCACCACCGACCTCACCCGCGACGCCGCCTGGGAGGGGGTGAGCCTTCTGGTCACCTCGCCGGGCATCCCGCACCTCTACCCCAAGCCCCACCCGGTCATCGCCCGCGCGCTGGCCCGGGGCATCCCGGTCGACAACGACATCGGCCTCTTCTTCCGCTCCTTCGCCACGCCCGACTGGGACCGCTTCGACACCACCCCCAAGGTCGTGGCCGTCACCGGCTCGAACGGCAAGTCCACGACCACCGCGCTCATCCACCACATCCTCAAGGTCGCGGGACGCCCGACCCAGATGGCGGGCAACATCGGTACCGGTGCCCTCTCGATCGACCCGCCCGAGGACGGCGAGGTCGTGGTGCTGGAGCTCTCCTCCTACCAGACCGAGCTTGCCCGCGCGCTGACCCCCGATGTCGCGGTCTTCACCAACCTCTCGCCCGACCACCTCGACCGCCACGGCGGCATGGGCGGCTACTTCGCGGCCAAGGCGCGGCTCTTCACCCAAGGGGGCCCCGACCGCGCCGTCGTCGGGGTCGATGAACCCGAGGGCGAGTTCCTCGCCGGGGTCCTGTCGCAGTCGCCCGCCGACGACCGGGTGATCCGCATCTCCTCGGGCCAGAAGCTCGAAGGCTTCGGCTGGTCGGTCTTTGCCCGCAAGGGCTTCCTGTCGGAATGGCGCAAGGGCAAGCAGGTGGCGTCCATCGACCTGCGCGAGGTCCGCGGCCTGCCCGGCGCGCACAACCACCAGAACGCCTGCGCCGCCTATGCCGCCGCGCGCAGCCTCGCCGTCGCGCCCAAGGTCATCGAACAGGCCTTCTATTCCTTCGAGGGGCTGCCCCACCGCAGCCAGCTTGTTGCCGAACGCGGCGGGGTCCGCTTCGTGAACGACAGCAAGGCCACCAACGTCGACAGCGCCGCCAAGGCGCTCCAGGCCTTCGACCGCATCCGCTGGATCGCGGGCGGCCTTGGCAAGGACGGCGGCATTGCGGGGCTGCAACCCTTCCTTGGCTCGGTCGTCAAGGCCTACCTGATCGGCCATTCCGCCCGCGATTTCGCGCTGCAACTCGGTCCGACACCGCACGAGATCTGCGAGACGATGGAGCAGGCCGTCGCCCGCGCGGCAGCCGAGGCCGAACCGGGCGAGACGGTGCTGCTTGCCCCCGCCGCCGCCAGCTTCGACCAGTATCCGAATTTCGAGAAACGCGGCGAGGACTTCACCGCCCGCGTCCGCGCGCTGGCCTGAGGTTCAGCGCCTGCCGAAATGCGCGCGCAGGCCGACGGCCACGCCCGCGGCAGCGATGATCGCCATTCCGATCACGGTCACGCCGTCCGGCACATGGCCAAAGACCAGCGCCGCAAGGATCGCCCCCCAGACGATCTGCAGGTAATTGACCGGCGCAAGCAGCGAGGCGCGGGCATAGCGGAAGGCCGCGGCAAAGCAGAAATGCCCAAGGCCGCCCACCGCCCCCATGGCGACCAGCAGCGCCACGTCAAGCGCCGAAGGCTCCGGCCCGCCCCAGGACCAGGGCAGCATCAGCCCGAAGGCGACCGCCCCCGCCAGGGTGGCGTGAAACAGCATCGCGTTCGTCGTCTCGGTCGCCGACAGCAGGCGCGTCAGGATGTAGAACACCACCGTCACGGCGGCGCAGCCCAACGCCAGCGCAACACCAAGAGCATCCAGTCCGCTGCCCGGACGCGCGATCAGCAGGACGCCGGCAAAGCCCGCCAGCGCCGCCAGCCACCCGACAAGTCCGATCCTCTCGCCCAGGATGGGCCGCGCGACAAAGACCACGGCCACGGGCGCAAGGAAGACGATCGACATCGTCTCGGGCACCGGCATCCGCTGCAGCGCAAGTCCCGCGCCGAGCGATCCCGCAACCAGACAGAGACCGCGCAGCACCACAAGGCCCGTGCGCTGCGTCCGGACCAGCCCCATCCCATGCTTCGGTGCCAGCAGCGCCACCAGCAGGATCAGGTTCCCGAAGTAGCGGATCGCCATGATCGTGGGCACCGCGTAGCTTTGCGACAGGTACTTGGTCGTCACGTCCATGCAGGCGAACAGGAACACCGCCAGCACGACCAGCAGCACGCCTTTCAAAGGCGCATCCCCGGCCCGATGCCCCCCGGTCAGGGCCGGCACCTCGCCCAGTTCCTCGGTCGCGCTCATGTCGTGAAGTCCCCGCACAACTGCCTCTCGCTCCCTCTAGCATGGCGCGGGGCCGAGGATTAGCCTGCACAATGCGAATGAATTCCTGAGAGGTTCTCACGAATGCCCGATCCCTCGCTTGACGACCTCCAGGCCTTTGCGCTCGTCGCGCGCGAGGGCAGCTTCACCCGCGCGGCGGCGCGCCTTGGCGTCTCGTCCTCGGCGCTCAGCCACCGGATGCGCGGGCTGGAAACCCGGCTTGGCCTGCGGCTTCTGGCCCGCACCACCCGCAGCGTCTCGCTGACCGAGGCGGGCGAGCGGCTGCTGTCCGGGATCGGTCCGCATCTCGACGCCATCGGCGAGGGGCTGCGCGACCTCTCCGACCGGCGCGACCGGCCCGCGGGCACCATCCGCATCACCTGCGGCGACCATGCGGCCGACACGATCCTTCTGCCAAGGCTCGCGCCCCTGCTTGCCGCCTATCCCGACATCACGGTCGAGCTGTCGATCGACTACGGCCTGACCGACATCGTGGCCGAGCGTTTCGACGCGGGCGTGCGGCTGGGCGAACAGGTCGAGGGCGACATGATCGCGCTCCGGCTCGGGCCGGACCTGCGCATGTCCGTCGTGGGCGCACCGTCCTACTTCGCCGCCAACCCGCCACCGCGCGTGCCGCAGGATCTGACCGGTCACCGCTGCATCAGCCTGCGCCTGCAATCCGCCGGCAGCCTCTACGCCTGGGAATTCGCCAAGGACGGGCACGACATCCGCGTGCGCGTCAGGGGTGGCTTCATTGCCAACCGCTCGCCCCAGATCCTGCAGGCGGCCCTTGCGGGCCTCGGTCTTGCCTATGTGCCCGAAACCCTCGCCCAGCCCGAAGTCGAGGCCGGCCGGCTGGTCGAGGTCCTGGCGGACTGGTGCGCGCCCTTCTCGGGCTATCACCTCTACTACCCCTCGCGCCGATTGCCGTCGCCCGCCTTCACGCTGGTGCTTGACGCGCTGCGCCATCGCGGGGCCTGATGGCCCGGACGCGCCACCCCCCGAGGTCTCCATGCACGGCCACTGCACCTGCAGCCGCATCCGCTACCGCCTGACCGACAGGCCGCTCTTCACCCATGCCTGCCACTGCACCTGGTGCCAGCGCGAAACCGGCGGCCCGCATGCGGTCAATGCCCTGATCGAGACCGACCGGATCGAGGTTCTGGCCGGATCGCCGGTCGAAGTCCCTACACCCTCGAACTCGGGCAAGGGTCAGGTGATTGTCCGCTGCCCCGACTGCCACGTCGCGCTCTGGTCGCATTACGCCGGGGCAGGGCGGGCCTTTGCCTTCGTCCGGGCGGGCACGCTGGACCAACCCGCCGGCTGCCCGCCCGACATCCACATCTTCACCGCGACAAAGCTGCCCTGGTATGTCCTGCCAGAGGGCGTTCCGGCGGTGCCCGAATACTACGACCGCAAGGAATTCTGGCCCGACTGGGCGCTCGCGCGGCGTCAGGCGGTTCTCGACCGCGCGACCTGACCCAGCGCCCGGCGCACCTCGCGTGAGGTGCGGGCGGCGGTCTTGCCCCGGCCTTCGACCCGAAGCGCCCAGTCCAGCGCCGTCTGCCGCTGGCCCCGGCGCTGCCCGATGGCGCGGACCGCCATGCTGACGGCCTTCTGCACATGCGGCCGGTCGTCGTCCGCGACGCCTTCGGCCAGCCGCAGTCCTTCGTGAATTTCCGCCGCGCCCGCGCCCTTGTCGTGCAGCGCTAGCGCCCAGAGCAGCGCGAATGCCGCGCGGCGGACGTAAAGCGCCTCTGACGCCGCCCAGACGGCAGGGCGCGACCAACGGTCCGGCGTGCGGTCGAACAGGCGAAAGGCGACCGTGTCGCAGATCGCCCAGTTGTCGAACGCGGCCACCCAGTCATCCATCTGGGGGGTCGTCACCTGTGCCGGGTCGTCGATCAGGGCCGCCAGCGTCCGCGCCTCGTACCGCCCGTCGGCCCAGAGAGCGGCGGCAAGGGCATGATCCTTCGGCCGCCCCTTCGCCCAGCCGATCATCGCGGCCATCGGCACGCCCATCGCATTGCCGGTGGGAATGCCGTAGCGGGCAAGGGCGGCGCGCTGATCCTCGCGCGCTTCCGCCTTCAGCCAGGCCAGGGCTTCATCGGGGGTCAGAGCAGCGCCTCCAGCAGGTCCCAGCTTGCCGCCATCCCCTCGGTCATGCCGCTTGCCGCCACGCGGTCACGCACATCGTCCGAGGCATAGATCACCGTGAC
>JBJOQI010000196.1:0-9453 GCA_046050045.1 Pseudomonadota bacterium
ATCCGCGAGGAATCCGAGCTTGACCCACCTGCGCTTCTGGAACGCATCGGTGCCAACCCCGACGCCATCGGGACGACCGACCATCTGGATGCCGAGGTGAACCGCCTGAAACGGCAGCGCGAGGCGCTTGGCGCGGTGAACCTGCGCGCCGAAGAGGATGCGGCCGAGGTTCAGGCCGAACACGATACGCTTGTCAGCGAAAAGACCGATCTCGAGGCCGCCATCGGCAAGCTGCGGTCGGGGATTGCCGGGCTGAACCGCGAGGGGCGCGAGCGGCTGCTGACGGCCTTCGAGCAGGTCAACACCAATTTCCGCATGCTGTTCACGCACCTTTTCGGCGGCGGCGAGGCGAACCTGGTGCTGGTCGAATCCGACGACCCGCTCGAGGCGGGGCTGGAAATCATGTGCCAGCCGCCGGGCAAGAAGCTTGCGACCCTGTCGCTACTTTCGGGTGGCGAGCAGACACTGACGGCGCTGGCGCTGATCTTCGCGGTCTTCCTGGCGAACCCGGCGCCGATCTGCGTGCTCGACGAGGTTGATGCGCCGCTCGACGATGCCAACGTGACGCGGTTCTGCGACCTGCTGGACGAGATGACCCGCCGCACCGAGACGCGATTCCTGATCATCACCCATCATGCGGTGACGATGGCGCGGATGGACCGGC
The DNA here is from genome assembly GCA_046050045.1 of Pseudomonadota bacterium. GTDB lineage: Bacteria > Pseudomonadota > Alphaproteobacteria > Rhodobacterales > Rhodobacteraceae > JAOADN01. The sequence goes on from JBJOQI010000196.1 coordinate 665, forward strand.
TCTTTGGCGTGACGATGCAGGAGCCGGGGGTCAGCCAGTTGGTCAGCGTAGACCTCAAGCGCGCGGCGCAGATGGTCGCCTGAGGCTTGGTAACCGCCGATTAATGGTGAATCACTAGAACGCTTGGTGAACAACGACGAGGTGCGCCATGCGTGAAACCGTGTCGATCGGCGTCTTGCTGATCTTTCTTGCAATCACCGGCGGGCAGGGCCCGCAGGATACCGGGCCGCGGACCTGCAGCGTTTCGCTAGGGTCGTCCCTGCTCGACGGATGCCACTGACTTGTCAGCGGGAAGGCGGCGCGCCACGGTTGCCGGCAGGCGAACGCCGGGCCTCTGGCTTCGGTGCCGACAAGGCCCGGGCAGCAGTTCTCGGGTCGCGTTCAGGGGGCATGTTACCCGGCGGATCAAAGGGCTGACAGCAGCTCTGGCGTCGGCCATGCGTCTGCGGGCAGGCCAAGGCGCTGCTGTTCGGCCTGGACCGCATCACGGGTCTTCTGGCCGAGGATTCCGTCGATCTTGCCGACATCATGGCCGCGTGCCGACAGTTTCTCCTGCAGGCGCTTCATCTCGTCCGGGCCGAGGCCGGGGTCGGGATTGCGCGGGTCATAGGGTGGCGCGCCTTCCAGCCGCGTGGCGAAATAGGCTGCTGTCGTGACATAGACGAAGCTCTGGTTCCATTCGAAATAGACGCGGAAGTTCGGATAGGCCAGAAAGGCAGGCCCTTTCCTCCCCATCGGCAGGACGATGCTGGCGGGCAGATCGCCCGCAAGCGGGCCGTGGCGGCCGGTGACGCCCAGGGCCTGCCACTCGGACGCCGGGCGCTGGTGGTTCAGCCCGGTCGACGCCCAGTCGAGCGTATCGGGAACGGTGACCTCCTGCAGCCAGGGCTCGCCCGCGCGCCAGCCCAGCGATTGCAGCACGCGCGCGCCGCTGAGCAGCGCATCCGGCGGCGAGGTCTTCAGCCTGACATGGCCGTCGCCATCTCCGTCGACCCCGTTGCGCAGGATGTCATCGGGCAGCATCTGGACCATGCCGATCTCACCCGCCCAGGCGCCAGTGGTCGTGTCGGGGTCGAAGTCGCCGCGCGCAAACAGTTCCATGGCCGCCAGAACCTCGGGCCGGAAAAGCTCGGGCCGGCGGCAGTCATGCGCGAGCGTCACCAGCGCATTTGCGGTATTGAAATCGCCCTGAACCTGCCCGTAGTCGGTCTCGAGCGCCCAGAAGGCCAGCAGAACGCCGGGTGATACGCCATAGTCGGCCCGTGCCCGCCCCAGCGTTTCGGCATGACGTTGCGCATTGGCCGCGCCGTTCTCGATCCGGTTGGCACTGATGACCGCGCGCGAAAAGTCGATGAAGGTCTTGCGAAAGACACCCTGCGACCGGTCGGCCTTCAGCACGGCCGGATCCTGCCTGACGCCGGAAAGGAAATCGGCCGCAACCGGTTCGGGCAGGCCCGAGGCGACGGCCTCGGCCCTGAGGCCGTCAAGGAATGTCCCAAAATCCCCACCGCATTCGGCCGATACGGCCGTGCCAGAGCAGACAACCAGCGCCACCGCCAGACCAACCCGAATCTGCACCTTCGACCCTCCCTGACAGCCCCGGCATCCGGCCTGAGCATTCACTCTCATTGTTCAAATCCTGTGTCGAGTTAACTGATAATTAATCTTCCTTGACGAACTTCTAAGCCAGAGAGCGGCGCAGGGACCACTGCAGGCCGATCGGGTAGTTTCCACATGCGTGTCCTTATCGTCGAAAGTGACCCGAACCTTGGCTGGCTCTGGCGCCGGCATCTGGAGCGGCTTGGCGCGACGGTCGACCTTGCGGCCGGTCAGACCGAAGCGGTGGCCCATCTGTCGCGAGACGATTTCGGCGTGATCGTGCTCGATCTTGTCCTGACCGAAGGCAGCGCCTTTGCCGTGGCCGATTATTGCAGCTATCGCCGGCCACAGGCGCGTGTGGTCTTCGTGACCAACACGACGTTCTTTTCGGACGGATCGATCTTTCAGATGATGCCGAACGCCTGCGCCTATCTGCCGACCCAGACCCCGCCAGAGGATCTGGCCGCCGTCGTCGAGCACTACGGTCTGGCCGTTCAGGTCTGAGCGCGCCGAAGTGCGCGCGACAAAGCCCTGGCGTGAAGGTGCACTGTTGCCGGTTTGCCCTGCAATGACAGACGCCACGAATCAATCTGTTGAATTTGCTGCAATTCAGGCCATCCTTTCCGACAGGCCAATTGGTGGCGCCGGGGTGTGTGATGTCCGAGTTTCTGCCGCAGGATGTGCGGGCCGGGCTGGAGGAAGCCCGAAAGACAAGGCTGGGCCGCAAGTCGCGGCTGCGGGTCTCGGCGGGTGACGAGACGTTCCAGATTCTCCGTTTCTGGGAAGACGGGTTTTCACTCGACGCCGACCAGACCACGCATCTGCGCGGGCTCGTCGACATCTATGACGGCGGCCGGCATCTCTACCAGTCGCTGATCGTCGCCTCGGAGGTCGAGGCGGGAGAGCTGATCTGCGTGATGAAGCGCTCGACGGCGGCCCTGGACCGCGCGCCGGTCGACTTTGCGCGCGACGAGAACGCGCCGGTCGGGCTGCTGCCGCGCCTCTGACTATTGCAGGTCGCCGAAGGCGTGCTGCATCCTGGACACCGCCTCCGTGATCCGCGACCGCGGGGTAGCCAGATTGAACCGCATGAACCCCTCGCCGCCCAGCCCGAAGGTCGGGCCGTGGTTGGCCGCGATGCCTGCCTCGCGCTCGACCCGCCGACAGATCTCGGCCTGCGGCATTCCGGTGCCGGTAAAGTCGACCCAGGCGAGATAGGTTGCTTCAAGCCGCATCGACCTGAGGCCCGGGATCGCGTCAAGGCCCTGATCCCAGATGCGGCGGTTGCCGTCGAGGTAAGCGACCAGCGCATCCACCCATGCCGCGCCCTCGGGGCTGTAGGCGGCGGTCGCCATGTGCATCCCGAAGCTGTTGGGCGAGATGCCAAGCGCCATCATCCGCTCGGCGAAGGGCGCGCGCAGCGCCGGATCCTCGATGATGACATTGCCGGTATGCGAACCCGCGATGTTGAAGGTCTTGGTCGTCGCCGTCATCGTCACCAGGCGATCGCGGATTTCGGGCGCAGCGACCGAGGTGACCATGTGGCCGTGCCCCGGCAATACGAGGTCATGGTGGATCTCGTCCGATATCAGGATCAGGTCGTGCCTCTGACAAAAATCGGCAACGCCCTTCAGCTCCGCGGCGGTCCAGACCCGGCCCCCCGGATTGTGCGGCGAGCAGAGCATGAACATGCGCTCCCCGCCCGTCATCTGTGCGTCCCAGGCCGCGAAGTCGGGCACGTAACGCCCGGCATCGTTCCTCAGCGCGCATTCGACGACCACGCGGCCCGATGCTTTGATGATGCGCGAGAATGCGTGGTAGACCGGCGTCATCAGCACGACGCCGTCGCCCGGCCGGGAATAGGCGTCGATGCAGAGCGCGGCACCATTGACCAGCCCGTGGGTGGTGAAGATCGCCTCCGGATCGACGTTCCAGCCGTGGCGCGTCAGCATCCACCAGCGGATCGCCGCCAGATAGGCGCGGTCATCGCCGAAATAGCCGTAGACCCCATGGTCCGCCATGCGTTCGACCGCGCGCTGGACGGCCTCGGGCGGGTGAAAATCCATGTCAGCGACCCACATGGCGATTCCGGTGTCCGGAGACACGCCAAAGGACTGCTGCATCGTGTCCCACTTCGAACAGTGGGTGCCGCGCCGGTCGATGACCCTGTCGAAGTCTGGCCTGTTGCCCGTCGTGTTCGTCATGCTTCCTCTGTCCGCCAGGTTGCGGGCGCTGTCGGGGCGCCTGTTGGTTTCTTGTTCCTGATAATTGACGAATTCCGGGATGTCATCGTCAGAATTGTAATCATTACAGCACATCGTTCCACATGTTGTTGAATCATCAGAACATGATCCCGCATGTCGCGTGGCCCTCTGCCCCGGACGGACCCCATTGCGCGGCCAATGGCCTTGACCTAAATCGGACCCATGACGCTGCGCCCGATACTTATCCATCCTGATCCGCGCCTCAAGAAGATCGCGGAGCCCATCGCCGAGATCACCGACGACCTGCGTCGCGCGGCCGAGGACATGCTCGAGACGATGTATGATGCGCCTGGAATCGGCCTGGCCGGGCCGCAGGTCGGGTTGATGAGCCGCATCATCGTGATGGATTGCGTGAAGGATCCCGAACTGCCGCCGCGCCCGATGGTGCTGATGAATCCAGAGGTGACCTGGTCCTCGGACTCCCGGAACGTCTACGAGGAAGGCTGCCTGTCGATCCCCGACCAATACGCCGATGTCGAACGCCCGGCCGAGGTGAAGGTGCGCTGGCTTGGCCTTGACGGTGCCGCGCATGAAGAGCTGTTCGCGGGTCTGTGGGCGACCTGCGTGCAGCACGAGATCGATCATCTGAACGGACGACTGTTCATCGACTACCTGACGCCGCTGAAGCGCCAGCTGATTACCCGCAAGATGGAAAAGCTGAAGCGTGAACGTGCGCGCGCCTGACCAGCGTCCTCTGCCCCCTTCGGCGGGGGGCTGCCTGTGACGGTCAGGCCCTTCGTGCCCTATCCGGACCAGCGGCTGCGCACGGCCGCGGAACCGGTCGAGGCGGTCAGCGAAACCGTCCGGATGATCTGGGACGACATGGTCGAGACGATGGATGCGATGCCCGGCTACGGGCTGGCCGCGCCGCAGATCGGGATCATGCTGCGCCTTGCCGTCGTCGACTGTTCCGACAAGCGCGGTCAGGCGGTCCGGATGGCCAACCCCGAGGTGCTGCATGCCTCGGTGCAGATGCGCAGCCATGAAGAGGCGAGCCCCAACATCCCGGGCGTCTCGGCGGTGGTCGAACGCCCGCGCGCGGTCACCGTGCGCTTTCTGAACGACCGGGGCGAAACCGAGGACCGGGATTTCGTCGGTCTCTGGGCGACATCGGTGCAGCACCAGATCGACCATCTGAACGGCAAGGTCTACCTTGACCACCTGTCGCCGCTGAGGCGCAAGATGCTGGCGCAGAAATCCGAAAAGCTGAGGCGGCGCGGATGAAGGTCATCTTCATGGGAACGCCGGACTTCTCGGTGCCGGCGCTGCAGGCGCTGGCGGCCCGGCACGAGGTCGTCTGCGTCTATACCCAGCCGCCGCGTCCGGCAGGTCGGGGCAAGGCCGACCGCAAGAGCCCGGTGCACCTTGCGGCCGAGGCGCTGGGCCTGCCGGTGCGCCATCCCGCGCGGCTGCGCGACCCGGCGGACCAGGCCGCCTTCGCCGCGCTTGGTGCGGATGTGGCCGTGGTCGTGGCTTATGGGCTGATCCTGCCCGCGCCCGTGCTGGCGGCTCCGCGATCTGGATGCCTGAACATCCATGCCTCGCTTCTTCCGCGCTGGCGGGGTGCGGCGCCGATCCACCGGGCAATCATGGCAGGCGACGCGGAAACCGGCGTCTGCATCATGCAGATGGACGAGGGGCTGGATACCGGGCCCGTGCTGCTGCGCGCGCCCGAGCCGATCCGTCCCGGCGACACGACTGCCGACCTGCATGACCGCCTGTCCGCGCTGGGGTCCCGGCTGATCGTCAGGGCACTTGACGAGTTGTCTGGACTGACGCCCGCCCCGCAGCCCGATCAGGGCGTTACCTATGCCGCCAAGATCGACAAGGCCGAGGCGCGGATTGACTGGTCTCGCCCGGCGGCAGAGGTCGATCGCATGATCCGGGGGCTTTCGCCCTTCCCCGGTGCCTGGTGCGAGGTTGCGGGCGAACGGATCAAGCTTCTGCGGTCCCGGGTGGCAGAGGGCAAGGGCGCACCAGGGCAAGTCCTGTCCGGCTTCACCGTCGCCTGCGGAACCGGAGCGGTGGAGGTCACCCTAGCCCAGCGCGAGGGCAAGCGGCCGATGCCGGCGGAGGAACTGCTGCGCGGGCTGGTTCTGCCCGAGCGGCTCTAGGCTTGCAGCAAGGATCGCAAAACTTCCCATTCAATTCACGCCGGCAAGGCCCCATATTCGGGCAGGCATGCGGAGGACGGCCATGGGCATCATCGCACTCATCATCATCGGCGCGGCGGCCGGATTGTTCGCAACGCGGGTGATGGGGATTCAGGCGAACCTTGTCACGACGGTCTCGGTCGGCGTGCTGGGCGCAATCGTGGGCGGGCTGATCCTGCGGGCGCTGCTGACCATCGCCGGCTGGATGGCCGGCTTTGTCGGCGCGGTCCTCGGGGCGATGGCGCTGATCTGGCTCTGGAACACCTACGGGCCGGGGGCTGACCGGTGATCGGCTTTCTGTTCTCGGGCCTTGCCTCTGCCGGAAGCCGGGCGGCCGGTCTGGCCTTTGCGCTGGCGGTGTGGCTCATCTCGCGCCCTGGCGGCTGGGCCGTGCTGGTGGTGCTGGTCCTGCTCTGGCTGCGGTGGTTTCCGGCGCCGTTGGCCGCAGTCGCGCCCTGAACCTATCGGCGCGGAGGCCGTGACTTGTAGACCGGCAGTTTCCAGCCAAGGGCGATGCTTCCCGTCCTGAGCAGGAACGTCACGCCTGCGCAGACGACAAGGACCGGCAACCCCTGATATCCGGACATCGCCATGACGACCGCGGCCGCCGAGCCGGCAAAGGCTGCCGTCACATAGAGCTCGCCCTGTTTCAGGACCAGCGGCACCTCGTTGCAGACGACGTCGCGCATCAGGCCGCCCATGCAGCCGGTGATGATCCCCATGATCAGCACGATCACCGGACCCTGACCCATGCCCGACGCCACCGCGACTCCCGCCGGAACCGCAACGGCCAGAGCGCAGGCATCGAGCCACAGCAGGGCGCGGTACCGGCTTTCCAGAAGATGCGCGGTAAAGAAGACAACCACGGCCGCAGCCGCCGCCAGCAGCACGAAAACCGGCTGTTCGACCCAGAAGACCGGCGCGCGCCCAAGGAACAGGTCGCGCAGCGTGCCGCCGCCCACTGCCGTCAGCGCCGCGACGAAGATGAAGCCCACGATGTCCAGCTGCGCGCGGCTTGCCGCAAGCGCCCCGGTCAGCGCAAAGACCAGAACGGCCGCGTGGTCGAGAACCTCGATCGCCGTCACTCTGCGCTCTCCTTCCCGGGCTTGAAGGGGGCCATTCCAGCCCGCGCCAGCGCGTCCGCGCGTTCGTTCTCGGGGTGGCCGGCGTGCCCCTTGATCCATTCCCAGGTCACGCGGTGGCGAAGCGCGGCCTCGTCCAGCCGCTGCCAGAGGTCCACGTTCTTGACCTGTTTCCTGTCGGCGGTCCGCCAGCCGTTGCGCTTCCAGCCGTGGATCCAGCCGGTGACGCCGTTCTTCACATAGGCGCTGTCGGTCACGACCGTGATGGCGCTGCCCGCCGTCAATGCCTCGAGCGCGGAAATCGCGGCCAGCAGCTCCATCCGGTTGTTCGTGGTCAGACCCTCGCCGCCCTTCAGCTCGCGTTCCTTCACAAGCCGGTCGCCGTCGAAGGCCCGCAGCAGCACGCCCCAGCCGCCCGGGCCGGGATTGCCTGAACAGGCACCATCGGTGAATGCGAAAAGGTCCGGCATGGGGCGGCCGGTCAGGCGGGTTCGCGCAGGACGCGCGGTACCTTGAACTCGACGTTCTCGGTGGCGGTCTCGACGATCTCGACGCGCAGGCTGAAGCGCTGGCGGAAGGCGTCGATCACCTCGTTCACCAGCTCTTCCGGGGCGCTGGCCCCTGCCGTCACGCCTACCGCGCGGATGCCGTCAAGGGCGCGCCAGTCGATGTCGGCGGCGCGCTGCACCAACTGGGCATAGCCGCAGCCCGCGGCACGCCCCACCTCGACCAGGCGTTTGGAGTTCGAGGAGTTCGGCGCTCCGATGACCAGCAGCGCGTCGATCCGCGGCGCCATGGCCTTGACGGCCTCCTGCCGGTTCGTCGTGGCGTAACAGATGTCTTCCTTGTGCGGCCCGACGATCAACGGGAACCGCGCCCGCAGCGCCTCGACGATCGCGGCTGTATCATCGACCGACAGGGTGGTCTGGGTGATGAAGGCCAGCTTTGCCGGGTCGCGCACCACGATGCCGGCCACGTCCTCGACCGTCTCGACCAGCACGACCTCGCCAGGGGGAAGCTGACCCATGGTGCCCAGAACCTCCGGGTGGCCTTCGTGGCCGATCATCACCATCTGCAGGCCGTTCTCGCTGTGGCGTGCGGCCTCGTTGTGAACCTTCGTGACCAGCGGGCAGGTCGCGTCGACATGGATCATGTTGCGCCGCTGCGCTTCGGCGGGCACCGACTTTGGCACGCCATGCGCCGAAAAGATCACCGGGCGGTCGGCAGGGCAGTCGTCAAGCTCTTCGACGAAGACCGCCCCCTTGGCGCGCAGGCCGTCGACGACGAACTTGTTGTGGACGATCTCGTGACGCACATAGACCGGGGCGCCCCATTTCTCGATCGCCATCTCGACGATCTTGATGGCACGGTCGACACCGGCGCAGAAGCCGCGCGGGGCCGCGAGGTAGAGGGTAAGGTCCGGTCCGGTCATGGTGCCAACTCGTCCTGCAGGGTGGCCCATGACCTAGTGAATGATTGCCCCGCCGTCCAGCGAGGGGCGGCAAAAAGCAAGGGGCCGGGCAAGAGCCCGGCCCCGAAAATCTGTCAGCCCGGTTACTGGGGAACCGCCCCGACCTCGTCCCGCTCGACCCGCGGCTCGCGCGGGGGGCGTCCGATGACATCGCGAAGCGCGTCAAGTTCGATGAAGTTGTCGGCCTGGCGGCGCAGTTCGTCGGCAATCATCGGCGGCT
>JBJOQI010000197.1:0-2626 GCA_046050045.1 Pseudomonadota bacterium
TTCAACTGGTCGTTCCTGCGGGAGCTGCTGTTGAAGGACATGGAGGACGACAATTCCTCGCACGACTTCGGCAACGACATCATCCCGAACATCGTGAAGAACGGCAAGGCCGTGGCGCACCGCTTTGCCGACAGCTGCGTGCGTTCGGGGCTGGAGGAAGAGCCCTACTGGCGCGACGTGGGCACGATCGACGCCTTCTGGCAGGCCAATATCGACCTGACGGATTTCGTGCCGAAGCTCGACCTTTACGACAATACCTGGCCGATCTGGACCTATTCCGAGATCGTGCCGCCGGCGAAGTTCATCCATGACGAGGACGGGCGGCGGGGCATGGCGGTGTCGTCGCTGATCTCGGGCAACTGCATCGTCTCGGGGTCGGAGGTGCGGAACTCGCTGCTGTTCACTGGCGTCAGGACGCATTCCTTCTCGTCGCTCGAGTATTCCGTGGTGCTGCCCTACGTCACGGTGAACCGGAGGGCGCAGTTGAAGAATTGCGTGATCGATTCCGGCGTCATCATCCCCGAGGGGCTGATCGTGGGCGAGGATGCCGAGGAAGACGCGAAGTGGTTCCGCCGGACCGAGACGGGGATCGTCCTGATCACGCAGGACATGCTCGACAAGCGGACGGCTTCGCTGAAATAAGGGCGCGAGAAGCCGGGGGGCTGTCTGCCCCCCGGACCCCCCGAGAATATTTTTGGACCGAAAATGGGACGGGACGCGGTGATGGCCGAGGCGGCGCGGAAGCTGAAGGTGTTGTCGGTGGCATCCGAGTGCGTGCCGCTGATCAAGACCGGCGGGCTGGCCGATGTCGTGGGCGCGCTGCCCGGTGCCCTGGCGGCGCAGGGGGCCGAGGTCCGGACGCTGATCCCGGCCTATCCGGGCCTTGCCGCGCGGCTTGCAGGCGTAGCCGAGGTCTGGGCAAGCCCGGACCTGTTCGGCGGCTGGGGCAGGGTGCTGCGCGGGGATGTCGAGGGGCTCGACATGCTGCTGCTTGAGGCACCGCACCTGTTTGAGCGTACGGGCGGGCCCTATTCGGCGGGCGGGCAGGATTACTCGGACAACCCCGAGCGTTTCGCGGCGCTGAGCTGGGTTGCGGCACGGATTGCCATCGAGGGGATGCAGGACGGCTGGCGGCCCGACATCCTGCACGCCCATGACTGGCAGGCGGGGCTTGCGCCGGCCTATCTGCGCTATGCGGGCGAGGCGCGGGTGAAATCGGTCATCACCGTGCACAACATCGCCTTTCAGGGCATCGCGCCGGCGGACCGTTTGGCGGGGCTGCGGCTGCCCTATGGGGCCTTCACGCCGGACGGGGTGGAGTACTACGGCCAGATCTCGACCCTGAAGGCGGGGCTGGTGACAGCGGATGCGATCACCACGGTCAGCGAGACCTATGCGGCCGAGCTGATGCGTCCCGAGTTCGGGATGGGTCTGCAAGGCGTCATCGCCGCGCGGGCGGCATCGGTGCATGGCATCCTGAATGGTGTCGATACCGGGGTCTGGAACCCCGAGGCCGAGGCCACGCCCTATTCGGCGAAGGCGATGAAGGGCAAGGCCGCGGCGCGGGCAGCGCTGCTGGCCGAGTTCGGGCTGGGCGAAGTGCCGGGGCCCCTGGCCATTCTGGTCAGCCGCCTGACCCACCAGAAGGGGATCGACCTGATCGCGGGAGCGCTGCCCGACTTCATCGGGGGTGGCGGCGGCCTGGTGGTGCTGGGCAATGGCGACCCGGCGCTGGAAGCCGCGATGCGGGCGGCGGCGGAGCATTATCCGGGCCGGGTGGGCGTGCACATCGGCTATGACGAGGGCCTGAGCCACCGGATGTTCGCCGGCGGTGACGCGGTGCTGGTGCCGTCGCGGTTCGAGCCTTGCGGGCTGACGCAGATGTACGGGCTGCGCTATGGCACGATTCCGGTGGTCGCGCTGACCGGCGGGCTGGCCGATACGGTGATCGGGGCGACCCCGGCCACGCTGGCCGCGGGTGCGGCGACGGGCGTGACCTTCTGGCCGGTCGACGCGCTGGGGCTGGGGCAGGCGCTGGCGACGCTTCTGCGGATCCATGCCGACCGCAAGGGCTGGGCCGCGATGCAGGCGCGGGCGATGAAGGCCGATGTCAGCTGGGCCCGGTCGGCGGCGGCCTATGCGGACCTGTACCGGAGCCTTGTTCAGTGAACGCAGCCGCGCGGAAATCGCCGCCCCGGTCCGACGCGAAATGGTCGATCGGCGCGGGGCGGTCGTGGCCCCTTGGCGCGAGCTTTGACGGAACGGGCGTGAACTTCGCCGTGTTCTCGGCCGAGGCGACGCGGATCGAGTTGTGCCTGTTTTCCGATGACGGTCGGCGCGAGGTGGCGCGGCTGGTTCTGCCTGAACGCGATGGCGATATCTGGCATGGCCACGTCGCGGGCCTGACGCCGGGGTCGCGCTACGGGTTCCGCGCACATGGGCCCTATCAGCCCGAGCAGGGGCTGCGCTTCAACCCGCACAAGCTCTTGATCGACCCTTATGCGCGGATGCTGGACGGTCGACTGAAATGGTCTGACGCGCTGATGGGCTACCGGATCGGCAGCCCGCGGGGCGACCTGAGCTTTGACGCCCGCGACAGCGCCTTTGCCGTGCCGAAGTCGGTCGT
>JBJOQI010000198.1:0-4802 GCA_046050045.1 Pseudomonadota bacterium
CCGATGTCTTCAAACGTATTCCAGGCCTGCAGGGCGCAAGTTTCGCACGTCTCGGCGGGATCCACAGGAACACCTTCCTGAACTCTCCCACCCTGATCGACGATCAGCTGCGCCTGAAATCAAAACCCAACATCCGCTTTGCGGGCCAGGTCACCGGCGTCGAAGGCTACGTTGAAAGCGCGGCGATGGGTCTGCTCGCTGGCCGGATGGCGGCAGCTGCGTTGCAGGGCGCGACACTTCCCCCGCCGCCGCCCGAAACCGCGATGGGCGCGCTGGTCACCCACATCACCGGCGGGGCCGAAGCAAAGACCTTCCAGCCGATGAACGTCAACTTCGGCCTCTTCCCCCCGATCGACGCCAAAGGCGGGCGCCGCGGCCGCAAGGACCGCTACAAGGCCTATACCGACCGGGCCAAGGACGCCTTCACCGGCTGGCTCGCCGGACAGGAATGAGAACGCGCTTCGCGCCTTCGCCCACCGGCCCGCTGCACCTCGGCCACGCCTATGCCGCGCTCTATGCCCATGACCTGGCCCGTCAGCATGGCGGCGCGTTCCTGATCCGGATCGAGGACATCGACCGCCAGCGGTCGAAGCCCGCCTGGGAAGCTGCAATCCTCGAAGACCTGTCCTGGCTTGGCCTGACCTGGGAAGGCCCGGTGCTGCGCCAGTCAGAACGCCTGCCCGCCTATCAGGACGCGCTCGACCGGCTGTGGGACATGGGGCTGCTCTACCCTTGCACTTGCACCCGCCGCGATATCGACGCTGCGGCGACAGCCCCGCAGGAAGGCGGCGATCCCCTGACCGGCCCCGACGGCGTGATCTATCCCGGAACCTGCCGCGTCCAGCCGCGCGGGGGTGCCCGCCCTGCGGATGCCGCCTTGCGCCTCGATATCGCTCGCGCGGCGGGCCTCACGGGCGATCTTTCGTTCCACGAGGCCGCGTATTTCCCGACGCCGCGCAGGGTTGCCCTTTCCGGCAACCAGCTGCCCCTGGCCATCGGCGACGTGGTCCTCGCGCGCCGCGACTTCGGCACCTCCTACCACCTTGCCGTCGTCATTGACGATGCGGCGCAGGGCATTACCGATGTCACCCGCGGCGAGGATCTCTTTGACGCCACCGCGATCCATGTCCTGCTGCAGCGCCTGCTTGGCTTGCCGACGCCTGCCTACCGCCACCATCCCCTGATCCGCGACGATCAGGGAAAGCGTCTGGCCAAGCGGGACGATGCCCGCGCGCTGTCGAAGTACCGCGCCGAGGGAGCTTCCCCGGCTGACATCCGGCGGATGGTCGGTCTCTGACTTCATCTTGACGGAAAATACTCCCGCCGGAGGCTCCCGCCGCCCTCAGCCTGCGACCGGCGACAGGATCTCGACCTCCTCGCCGTCCCGCACCGCGGTATAGAAGCAGGCCCGCCGGTTCGTATGGCAGGCCGGGCCCTCCTGCTCGACCAGCGCCAGCAGGCAGTCCCGGTCGCAGTCCAGCCGCAGCTCCACCAGACGCTGCACATGACCTGAGGTCTCGCCCTTGACCCAGAAGGCCTGTCGCGACCGCGACCAGTAGGTGACGCGCCCCGAACTCAGGGTCCGCGCCACTGCCTCTGCATTCATCCAGGCGACCATCAGGACCTCGCCCGAGGCATGGTCCTGCGCCACCACGGGAATCAGCCCGCGGTCATCATAGATCAAGGTCGCAGGGTCGAAACGCATGGCTCACCTATGCAATCGCGGTTGGACGGCCTATCTATAGGCAAGACCAGCGTCGGGACAGCCCCATGAGTGACAATGACCTGATCAAGCTCTACTCGCAGCGCATCCTCGCGCTGGCAGCCGACATTCCCCACACCGAGCGGCTGGATGCGCCCGACGCCAGCGTGCGCCGCCGTTCGCCGCTTTGCGGATCGACGGTTACCGTGGATGTCAAGGTCACGGACGGCCGCATTTCCGCATTCGGTCAGGACGTGAAGGCCTGTGCACTCGGCCAGGCCGCGGCCTCGGTTGTCGGAGCGGCCGCCACTGGCCGAACACTTGCTGAAGTCGAAAAAGCCCGTGACGAACTTCGGGCCATGCTGAAAGACAACGGCCCCGCCCCATCCGCGCCCTTCGACGGGCTCGAAGTCTTGCTGCCGGCCCGCGACTATCGCAACCGCCATGCCTCGATCATGCTCGCCATCGAGGCCACCGCCGAGGCCCTTGCCGAAGCGCAGGCCCGCAAGACCGCCTGACCCCACGCGCACAAAAAAACCGCCGCCTTCCGGGACAGAAGGCGGCGGCAGTGGCGTATTTTCCGGAACCGGCCCCGGGTGAAGCAACTGGACTTCAGGCATCGGACCTGGGGGGTCAACCTGTGGGCGCGGGACTGGGGGACAGGCGCGCCGCTAAGGGCCGGACGGAAAACCGCGAGGCAGAAACGGGAAGAAGGTCAGATCAGCTCGGGCAGGTTCAGCGCCACGACCAGCATGACGACAAGTGAGGCCATGCCCGCAAAGTCGGCAACCAGCCGGGACGAGGACCGCGCCAGAATCGACAGAAGGTCGGTCGGCAGATCGGCGGGCAGTTGATCGTGACGCTTGTTCATGATGCGGCTCCTCGATTTGAGTTGCCACTTTGTTCTCACATTATCGATGACCTGTAAAGAACGTTTTGAGAACATATGTGAAATTAACGTGAACAATCGCGCAAGGCGGCGCTTCCCGACGCCGCCCTGCGCGCTTGATTCCTACCGGAACAGAACCAGCGCCTTGGCACTCCAGGCAATGCGGGCGCGTTCTCCGATGTCCAGAACCGGCCGGCCCGGAACGTTGCGCATCGACAGGCGCACGGGCTCCTCGACGCCGTCGAGCTTCACGTCGTAATAGGTCATGTCGCCGTAATAGACGACCTCGGCGACAGTGCCCTGTGCCTCGCGATCGGTGGCAGTCTGGCCCTCGTACAGGATCGTCAGCGTCTCTGGCCGGAACCCGATCGAGACCTCGCCCCCGGTCCTGTCGCCCGGCGCCTGTTCGGCGCTGATCTCGCACCGCCCAAGGCCCTGCACATCCACTTCGATCCGGTCGTCGGATTCTCCCAGAACCTGCGCCGGAACGAAGTTCATCACGCCGATGAATTCGGCAACCTGGCGGCTCTTGGGGCGGCGGTACAGCGTTTCCGGGTCATCGAGCTGGGCGATCTGGCCTTCGAACATCACGGCAATCCGGTCCGACATGACCAGCGCCTCTTCCTGGTCATGCGTGACCAGAATGAAGGTAATGCCCACCTGACGCTGCAGGCGGATCAGTTCCTCCTGCATCGTCTCGCGCATCTTCTTGTCGAGCGCGGAAAGCGGCTCGTCCAGCAGCAGCACCTTGGGTTTCAGGATCAGCGCCCGTGCCAGCGCGACACGCTGCCTTTGCCCGCCTGACAGCGCATGGGCGGCCCGGTTGCCGTAACCCTTCAGGCCCACCATCGCCAGCGCCTCGTCCACGGCCTTCTGCTTCTCCGCAGCACTGCGCGGGTCACGGCGCAGGCCAAAGCCCACGTTCTCGGCCACAGTCAGGTGCGGGAAGATCGCATAGGACTGGAACACCATGTTGGTCGGTCGCACGTTGGCGGGCACGCCCTCCATGTCCTTGCCGTCGATCAGGATGACGCCTGACCCGATGCTTTCGAACCCCGCAATCGTCCGCAAGAGCGTGGTCTTGCCGCAACCCGATGGCCCGAGCAGCGAGAAGAATTCGCCCGCGTTGATCGTCGCGTTGATCCCGCGCAGCGCGTGATAGTCGCCGTAGTACTTCTGAACGTCGCGGATCTCGATCATCGGTTTGGCGTTGGGCGTTACGGTCACAGGAAGCCTCCGGTATCCTTGCCGCCGGATTTCGCGATGCCGCGACGGCGGAAATATTCGGCAATTGTCAGAAGGGCGATGGACAGGCACACCAGCATCGTGCCGAGCGCCATGATGACGGGCAGTTCAGCCGGGAAACGCAGCTGCGACCAGATGTACATCGGCAGCGTGACCTCGGACCCGGCCAGGAAGAAGGCCATCAGGAATTCGTCCAGCGAGATCGTGAACGAGATCAGCAGCGCCGAGATGATGCCCGGCATCACAAGCGGCAGCACGATCAGGCGGAAGGTCGAGATCTTCGTCTCGCCCAGGTCGATGGCCGCCTCTTCCAGTGATTTGTCCAGGCTCATGAAGGCGCCATTCAGGATGGCGATGGTGAAGGGCGTGCAGACCAGGACATGCCCGATGATGACGGTCACGATACCCAGCGGAATGCCGATCCCCAGCATGACGACCAGAAGCGCAACGGCCAGGATGATCTCGGGCATGACCAGCGGCAGCATGATCAGGCCGATGATCCCGCCCTTGAAGCGATAGTTGTAGCGCGTCGACGACCGCGCCGCAAAAACGCCCAGCGACGTCGCGATGACCGAGGAACAGACCGCAATCAGCAGCGAGTTTCCGACCGCCTGCCGCAGCGCCTCGTTGGCGAACATCGCGGCGAACCAGTTTGTCGTGAACCCCCGCAGCGGAAAGGCGATGACCGTCCCGTCATTGAAAGCAAAGAGCGGCAGCAGGAAAACCGGCGCGTACAGAAACAACAGATAGGCTATGGCATAGGCGCGAAGGCCCGATCCCTTTTTCATTTCTGCCCCTTCAGGAAACGCCGGTTCAGCAAGAGGAACACGATGCTGATCAGCCCGACGACAGCCATGGTCGTCACCGCCAGCGCCGACCCGAGCGGATAGTTGTCAAGCTTCAGGTATTGCAGCTGGATGGCATTGGCGATCAGCCTGCCCTCGGGCCCGCCCACCAGAACCGGTG
>JBJOQI010000199.1:0-3650 GCA_046050045.1 Pseudomonadota bacterium
CACCGGGGCGGACCCACGGCGGCGCGACGGCGGCGCTTGACGCGGAATGACGGCCATCTGACGCTGGCAGGCATTGCATCGCGCGCCGCACGGCCTAGAAAGCCCATGCGAACAGAAGGGATCCGTCATGGCTGGCGATGCACTCGTGATCTTTACCCCCTCGGGCAAGCGGGGGCGCTTTCCTGTCGGCACGCCTGTCCTGACGGCGGCGCGGCAACTGGGGGTGGACCTCGATTCGGTCTGCGGGATGCGCGGCATCTGTTCGAAGTGCCAGATCACCCCGGGTTATGGCGAGTTTCCGAAGCACGGCGTCACCGTCGCCGCCGACGCCCTGTCGGACTGGAACGCGGTCGAGGAACGCTACAAGCGCATCCGCGGTCTGACCGAAGGTCGCCGCCTGGGCTGTCAGGCCCAGGTGATGGGCGACGTGGTCATCGACGTGCCGCCCGAAAGCCAGGTGCACCGCCAGGTGATCCGCAAGTCCGCCGCGCAACGCGAAATCGCGATGGACCCGGCCACCCGAACCTACTACGTCGAGGTGCAGGAACCCGACATGCATGAACCCTCGGGCGACTTCCAGCGCCTGAAGGACGCGCTGCGCGACCAGTGGCAGATCGAGGGGGTCGAGGCTGACCTGACGATCCTGCGGCGGTTGCAGCCGATCCTGCGCAAGGGCGGCTGGAAGGCGACCGTTGCCGTGCACAAGGAACATCGCGGCCCCGCGCGCATCGTCGACATCTTCCCCGGCTTCTTCGAAGGGCGGCTTTACGGGCTGGCCATCGACCTCGGGTCCACCACCATCGCGGCGCATCTGTGCGACCTGACCGATGGGGCCGTGCTGGCCTCGTCCGGGTTGATGAACCCGCAGATCCGCTTCGGCGAGGACCTGATGAGCCGCGTGAGCTACGCGATGATGAACCCCGGCGGCGATGTCGAGATGACGAAGGCGGTGCGCGAGGCCATCAACGCGCTGGCCAAATCCATCGCGGACGAGGCGAAGGTGGACCCCGCCCATATCGTCGAGGCGGTCTTCGTGATGAACCCGGTGATGCACCACCTTCTGATGGGGATCGACCCGGTAGAGCTGGGGCAGGCGCCCTTTGCGCTGGCGACCTCGGAATCGCTCAGCCTGTCGTCGCGCGAGCTGGAGCTGACGAACATCAACCCCGGTGCGCGGATCTTCGTGCTGCCCTGCATCGCAGGCCACGTGGGGGCCGACTGCGCCGCCGTGGCATTGTCCGAAGAACCGAACAAATCCGAGGATTTGGCGCTGATTGTTGATGTTGGCACGAATGCCGAGATCCTTCTGGGCAACAAGGACCGGGTGCTGGCCTGTTCCTCGCCTACGGGGCCGGCCTTTGAGGGCGCGCAGATCAGCGCGGGCCAGCGCGCCGCCCCCGGCGCAATCGAGCGGGTAGAGATCGACCCGGTGACCAAGGAGCCGCGCTTTCGCGTCATCGGCAGCGACCTCTGGTCGGATGATCCGGGGTTTCCGGCGGTGATTGCCACGACCGGCATTACCGGCATCTGCGGGTCGGGCATCATCGAGGTGGTGGCCGAGATGCGGATGGCGGGGATCGTCGATGCGGGTGGCCTGATCGGGTCGGCCGAACAGGTCGGAACGGCACGCTGCGTCGAACAGGGCCGGGTGCATGCCTATGTGCTGCACGACGGCACTGCCGAGGGCGGGCCGCTGATCACCGTGACGCAGGGCGACATCCGCGCCATCCAGCTGGCGAAATCAGCGCTTTACGCCGGCGCGCGGCTGCTGATGGACGAGCTTCACGTCGACAAGGTGGATCGGGTGGTGCTGGCGGGTGCATTCGGCGCGCATATCAGCCCCAAACACGCAATGGTGCTGGGCATGATCCCGGACGTGCCCCTGGACAAGGTCGCAAGCGCCGGGAACGCGGCGGGGACGGGGGCGCGCATCGCGCTGCTGAACGTCGCCGCCCGCGCCGCGATCGAGGACGAGGTGAAGCGCATCCACAAGGTCGAGACAGCCATCGAGCCGCGCTTTCAGGAGCATTTCGTGAACGCGAACGCGATCCCGCATGCGGTCGACCCCTTCCCGGAACTGGGCAAGATTGTTACCCTGCCTGACGTGTCGTTCAACACCGCCGGGGGCGGCGGCGACGGCGGGCGGCGGCGCAGACGGGGCTGATGGACGATCCCATAGCAGAAATGCTCGGCAAGGTGGCGGGCGGTGACAGGACTGCATTTCGCGCCGTCTATTCGCTCGCGGGTGCGAAACTCTTTGGGGTCACGCTCCGTATCCTGAATGATCGCCAGGAAGCGGAGGATGCGTTGCAAGAGGTGATGACAAAGGTCTGGCTGAACGCGCGGCGGTTCGATCCGTCGCGGGCGCGCGGCATGACCTGGCTTATCGCGATTGCGCGCAATCAGGCGATCGACCGTCTGCGGGCACGGCCCGCCGCCCAGGACGGGGACGACGCGCTGGAGTTTGTCGAGGACCGCAGCCCCGGTGCCGAGGCGCAGGTTGTGGCGAAGGGCGAGGCGCGGCGGGTCGCGGATTGCTTCGGCACGCTGGAACCCGCCAAGGCCGATGCGGTGCGCGGGGCCTATCTGAACGGCCTGTCCTATGAGGACCTTGCGCGGCGGCATGACGTGCCGCTGAACACCATGCGGTCGTGGCTGCGGCGGGGGTTGCAACGGCTCAAGGAGTGTCTTGAGTCATGACCACGGACCGCGACATGGACGACCGCGAGGGGCTGGCTGCCGAATATGTGCTGGGCACGCTGCCGCTGGAGGATCGCGCGCTGGCCGAACGGCTGATCGGGTCGGATACGGCCTTTGCCGCGATGGTCGAGGACTGGACCGGCAAGCTTGCGCCGCTGAACGACGGCTATGCCGAGGTCGCGCCGCCCGAGAGCTTGATGACCAGAGTCGAAGCGCGGCTGTTCCCCGTGCCGGCGCGGCGTCCGATGTGGCGGGTCTGGCTGGGCGGGCTTGCGGGTGCAGCCGCCGCCGTGGCGCTGGCCGTTGCCGTCCTGCCGCCGCTGCAACGCCCCGAGCCGCTGGTCGCCACCCTGAGGGGTGAGGGGCAGGATCTGATCGTCGCGGCGCGTTTCGATGCAGCGGCCGGCAAGCTGTCGGTGCGCCGCGACGGCGGCCCGGCCGCGCAGACCGGACAGGATTACCAGCTCTGGCTTATCCCCGCGGGGCAGGCCCCGGTGCCGATGGGCCTGATCCGCGAGGGTGACCTGTCGGTGGAACTGGCCGCGCTTCCGGCCGGAGCGACGCTGGCCGTCAGCCTGGAGCCGGAAGGCGGGTCGCCCACGGGGCAGCCGACCGGGCCGGTTCTGGTGGCCGCGGTCATCGAAGGCTAGGCCAGCGCCCGCGCGATCTGGTCCTTGAGAAGCGAGCGCTTCTTGCGCAGGTGCTCTTCCTCTTCCTCGCTCAAAAGGTCCACGCGCGTCTCGGCGCGGTGCACGGCGCGGTTCACCTCGTGGTAGTCCGTCGCGAGCCGCGCGAAATGCGGATCGCCGCGTTTCAGCGCGTGAATGCGGTCTGCCTGACCGGGGAAATCGTCGGCAAGTTCGTGCGGGGTGTGCGACATGCGGTGCCTCCTTGGCTGTCGTCCCAGACCTAGGGCGCGGGCGGCGGGCTGCCCTTGACCGGGATCAAAG
>JBJOQI010000200.1:0-3219 GCA_046050045.1 Pseudomonadota bacterium
ACCACGTCATCGTCAGCTTCTCCGGCGGCAAGCCGCGCTCCTACGGCTGCACCGGCGAGGTCGAGGTCGAGCATGGCTCGGTGGCGGAGCGCGACATCGGCCACGTGCTCGCAGTCTGCGACATCCCCGACTACGGGCACGACCGCGAGGCGATCCATGCGCTGCCGGTCAACTTCGCGCTCGACCACCGCAGCGGGCTTGGCGACCCGCGCGGGCAGGTGGGCAACCGCCTTGCCGCCGACATGCACCTGCTGACGGTCGACCAGAACGCGGTCGAGAACATCCTCTACTGCATCAAGCGCTGCGATCTCGAGGTGGCGGGACTTGCCTCGTCCTCCTATGTCTCGGGTCTCGCCGCACTGGTCGAGGACGAACAGGAACTTGGCGCCGCCTGCGTCGATCTGGGCGGCGGGTCGAGCGGTGTGTCGGTCTTCATGAAAAAGCACATGATCTACGCCGATGCCGTGCGGCTGGGCGGCGATCATGTCACCGCCGACATCGCCAAGGGCCTGCATGTCCCGATGTCCGTCGCCGAACGGATCAAGACCATGCACGGCGGGGTCATCGCCACCGGCATGGACGACCGCGAGATGATCGAGATCGGCGGCGACAGCGGCGACTGGGACAAGGACCGTCACCGCATCAGCCGGGCCGAGCTGATCGGCATCATGCGCCCGCGCGTCGAGGAAATTCTCGAAGAGGTCCGGGCGCTTCTCGATGCCGCCGGGTTCGAGCACATGCCCAGCCAGCAGATCGTCCTGACCGGTGGCGGCAGCCAGATTCCCGGCCTCGACGGGCTTGCCGCGCGAATCCTCGGCCAGAACGTGCGACTCGGCCGTCCGCTGCGTGTCCAGGGGCTGCCGCAGGCCGCGACGGGGCCCGCGTTTTCCTCGTCCATCGGGTTGTGTCTCTTCGCGGCGCACCCGCAGGACGAGTGGTGGGACTTCGAGGTTCCCGCCGACAGGTACCCCGCGCGCTCGCTGCGCCGGGCGGTAAAATGGTTCAAAGACAACTGGTAACCGCAAGATGCTGAGACTTCGGCGAAATACCGCTGACCGCCGTGCGACAGGCCCCAGATTTTGTGGCATTTTAACGTTTTTCGCGTGACCTGAAGGGGCTCAATCGGTATTCTCGCTGCAATTCGGGGGAATTAACGGCCGCAAAGGCCGGGTGATACAGGCGGACAACCAATGGCATTGAATTTGACGATGAACGACCGCGCGGACCTCAAGCCGCGGATCACTGTATTCGGTGTGGGCGGTGCCGGCGGCAACGCGGTCAACAACATGATCCAGAAAGAGCTTGAGGGCGTGGAGTTCGTGGTGGCGAACACCGACGCGCAGGCGCTGCAACAAAGCCTGTCGGGCGCAAAGATCCAGCTTGGCGTTCGGGTGACCGAAGGCCTCGGCGCGGGTGCGCGCCCCTCGGTCGGTGCGGCCGCCGCGGAAGAGACGATCGAAGAGATCGTCGATCATCTGGCCGGCGCGCACATGTGCTTCATCACCGCCGGCATGGGTGGCGGCACCGGCACCGGCGCGGCGCCGATCATCGCCCAGGCCGCGCGCGAGCTTGGTGTCCTGACCGTCGGCGTCGTGACCAAGCCCTTCCAGTTCGAAGGCATGAAGCGGATGCGCCAGGCCGACGAGGGGATCGAGGCGCTGCAGAAGGTCGTCGACACGCTCATCATCATCCCGAACCAGAACCTGTTCCGGCTGGCCAACGAAAAGACCACCTTCACCGACGCCTTCGCGCTGGCCGACGACGTGCTCTACCAGGGCGTCAAGGGCGTGACCGACCTGATGGTGCGTCCGGGCCTCATCAACCTCGACTTCGCCGACGTCCGCGCCGTGATGGACGAGATGGGCAAGGCGATGATGGGCACGGGCGAGGCCTCGGGCGAGGAGCGCGCGATCCAGGCCGCCGAAAAGGCCATCGCCAACCCGCTTCTGGACGAGATCTCGCTGCGCGGCGCCAAGGGCGTTCTCATCAACATCACCGGCGGCTCGGACCTCACGCTGTTCGAGCTCGACGAGGCCGCCAACCGCATCCGCGAGGAAGTGGACCCCGAGGCCAACATCATCGTCGGCTCGACGCTGGACGACTCGATGGCAGGCGTCATGCGCGTTTCGGTCGTGGCCACCGGCATCGACGCCGCCGCCGCCCATGTCGAAGCCCCGGTGACCCGTCGCCGCATGGCCGAGCCGCTGCAGCCTGCCGCGCCGGTCCAGCAGCCTGCGCCCCAGCCTGCGCCGATGGCGCTGACCCAGCCGGTCGTCGCGCCGCAGCCGCCGGTGCAGCAGCCCGCGCCGCAGCCGGTGCAGGCGCAGCCGCAGTTCGTTCAGCCGCAGTATGCCCAGCCTGTCGCGCAGGCCCCGGCTGCCGCTCCGGTTCAGGCCGCCCCGGTCCAGGCCCCGGCGCCCGAGGAAACCTTCTTCGGCGAATCCTATGACGACCTGCCGCAGCCGGCCTACCGTCCGCAGCAGCAGGCCCGGGACACGACCCGCGACCTGCACGTCGACGACGAGATGACCGAGTTCGTGGCACCCCGTCCGCGCGCTCCCGGAACGCCCTCGCCCGAGGCGCTGGCGCGCCTGCAGGCCGCGGTCAGCCGTGCCCCCGCTGCCCAGGGACGCCCGGCGGCAGGGCAGCCGCTCGCCGCCCGTCTGGCCGCGCCGGCCCCGCAGCCGGTCCAGCGCCCGGTCGCGGAAAAGCCGCGCTTCGGCATCAACACGCTGATCAACCGAATGACCGGGCACGCCGCCGAAACGGCGGAACGCGGCCAGCCTGCGCTGCGCCAGCAGCCGCAGGTCAGCCAGCACTATGAAGAAGAGCAGGCGGTCGATCCCGATCACGAACGGATCGAAATCCCGGCCTTCCTCCGCCGTCAGGCGAACTGAGAAGTTAAGCGCGAAGAACCTGGATGGGCCGGAGCGATCCGGCCCTTTTTCTTTTTTATCAATGACTTGCCAGGCATCCTCTCGGTCGGCGCCCTCTGTTTCAGCGGTGTTACAAAGCGTTGCAAAGCGTGAGTTGAGAAGAACTGCGCGCGCGCATAGACGTGACTGGCCGGCCCGGTTGATCCGGGTGGCGGCGTTCCGGACGGTTCCGGGGCGTTCAGGTCAGGAAGTCAGGCGTAGCGTGCAGACAACGATCAGGTCTTCGGTCTCTTTCGACGGTGTCGGGCTCCATTCCGGCGCCCCTGTCCGCATGACCGTCTCG
>JBJOQI010000201.1:0-6773 GCA_046050045.1 Pseudomonadota bacterium
TCGGCCATCGGCATGGCCGAGATGCTGGCCCATGAAATCAAGAACCCTCTGGCAGGGATCACCGGGGCTGCGCAGCTTTTGTCGATGAACCTGACGCCGGAAGACCGCGAGCTGACCGATCTGATCGTCGAGGAGAGCCGCCGGATCGTGAAGCTGCTCGAACAGGTCGAGCAGTTCGGAAACCTGCGCCCGCCAGAGCAGAAGGCCGTCAACATCCACGATGTGCTGGACCGGGCGCGCAAGTCGGCCCTGGTCGGGTTTGCCGCCGGGATGACGATCCTCGAGGATTATGACCCCTCGTTGCCATCGACGGTGGGGGATTCCGACCAGTTGCTGCAGGTCTTCCAGAACCTGATGAAGAACGCGGCCCAGGCCGCCAAGGGGCAGCGCGGCACGATCCGCATTCACACCTTCTACGACCTGTCGCTGCGCCTTCGGCGTGCGGATGGCCGGGGTCAGGCCTTGCCCCTGCAGATCGAGATCATCGACGACGGCCCTGGCATCCCGCCCGAGATTGCCGGTGAGATATTCGAGCCCTTTGTGTCCGGTCGCGAGAACGGCACGGGCCTTGGCCTGGCGCTGGTGTCCAAGATCATCACTGCCCACGGCGGCTGGATCACGGTCGATTCCGTGCCCGGCCGCACCGTGTTCCGCATTTCCCTGCCCGTTGCCCCGAAGACGCTGGAGACCGACTGATGGACGGCACCGTTCTTGTCGCCGACGACGACCGCACGATCCGCACCGTTCTGACGCAGGCGCTGACCCGCGCCGGCTGCAAGGTCCATGCGACATCCTCGATGGTCACGCTTCTGCGCTGGGTCGAGGAAGGCAAGGGCGACCTTGTGATCTCGGACGTCATCATGCCCGACGGCAACGGGTTGGAGGCGCTGCCGAAGATCACCGAACAAAGACCGGGCCTGCCGGTCATCGTGATCTCGGCCCAGAACACGATCATGACGGCCATCCAGGCGGCCGAGGCCGAGGCCTATGACTATCTGCCCAAGCCCTTTGACCTGCCCGACCTGATGAAGCGGGCAGCGCGGGCGCTTGACCAGAAGCGCAGGTTGCGCCCGCAGGCCGCTGCCAGACCGCGCGAGGCAGGCGACGACCTGCCGCTGGTCGGCCGAACGCCGGCGATGCAGGCGCTCTACCGGCTGGTTGCCAAGGTGATGAACACCGACCTGCCCGTGCTGATCACGGGCGAATCCGGGACCGGCAAGTCCCTGATCGCGCGCGCCATTCACGACTACTCGGATCGCCGGACGCTGCCCTTTATCGTAGCGCAGGCTTCGGACCTGCAGGGAATTGACGGACCCTCGACGCTGATCGCGCGGGCGAGGGGCGGGACCATCCTGTTCGACGAGGTGGGCGATCTCGAGGATGACGCGCAGGCCCGCGTCGTGCGGATGCTGGACGTTCTGCCAGAGAACACCCCGCGGATCATGGCGACCAGCCAGATCGACCTGTCGCGCCGGATGGAGGACGGAAAGTTCCGTTCCGACCTGTTTTACCGGCTGGGCGGCGTGACGCTGGCCGTGCCCTCGCTGCGCGAGCGGGTGGATGACATCCCCCTGCTGGCCACCCACTTCCTTGCCAAGCTCGACAGGGAAGGGACGCAGCAACGGCGGCTCTCGCCCGACGCTGTCGAAACCGTGCGCAGCTATTCCTGGCCGGGAAACGTGCGGCAGCTGGAAAACACGTTGAAACGCCTAGCCGTGACCTCGCAGTCCGATGAAATCTCGCGCCACGAGGTCGAGGCCGCGCTGGGAAGCCAGCCATCGCTGGAGCCCGCGCGCGGATTGGCGGACGGAGAGAAGCTGTCGGCCTCGATCGCGCGGCACCTCAAGCGCTACTTCGACCTGCACGGCGGGGTTCTGCCCGCACCGGGGCTCTACGACCGCATCCTGCGCGAGATGGAGTTGCCCCTGATCGAGATCGCCCTTGATGCGACATCCGGCAATCAGGCCAAATGCGCCGATCTGCTTGGCATCAACCGCAATACCTTGCGCAAGAAGATCACCGACCTCGATATCCGCGTGACTCGCCGGCGGAAATTGATGTAAAAGCGCAACAAGCACTGTTGCTGCCACGCCCGAGGCGGGACCGGCAGGGCCGTGCGCTCAAGCCCCGGAAACAAGGGGCGGATCAGGCGGTGACCGCCCCTTGGGGCGGCATATCAGAGGCGTAATGTATTGCAGGGTCTCGCATCGCGGGAATCTTGGCGTCGTCTTCTAAGGCTGCGGCGTCAGAAGCGTTTTCAGTCCGCGGTGACCATTGCGCTGGTGGTCCTCGGGCCGCTGCTTGCCTTGCTGACCTATCTTGCGATGGGGCCGCTCGGTCAGGGCGCGAACTCGACGGCGCTGCGGCTCATCCTTCTGGCTGACCTTGTCTATTTCCTGATTCTCGCCGGCCTTGTCCTGACGCGCCTTGCAGGAATGATCGCGGCGCGACGTGCGAAGTCGGCGGGATCGCGCCTGCACCTGCGCCTGACGGGGGTCTTTGCCGGCCTCGCGCTGGTGCCAACGATCCTGGTGGCCGTCTTTGCCGGACTAACCGTCAACATCGGTCTGGAAGGCTGGTTCTCGGACCGGGTGTCGCGGGTGGTCGGCACCTCGCTTGCTGCGGCTGAAGCCTATCGCGACGAGCATCGGACCGACCTGATCAAGGATGCCGAGGCGCTGGCGGCCTATCTCAATCTTGCGGCGCAGTCACAGTTCCTGATCGACGACGGCGAAATCCGGCAGTTGCTGACCCAGGGCCAATCGCAGGTCCAGCGCGGGCTGCGGGAAGCCTTCGTGATCGACGGCGGCGGCGAAATCCGCGCCCGCGGCGAAAGAAGCTACCTGTTCGACTACGAGGCCCCGTCGCCGGACGATCTTGGTGCCGCGCGGTCTGGCGAAACGGTCCTGATCGAGGACTGGAAGAACAACGAGTTCCGCTCGCTGCTGCTGCTTTCCGCCTATACCGACCGGTATCTCTATGTCAGCCGCGAGGTCGACGGCAGCATCCTCAGCCTGCTTGATGAAACGCGAGAGACAGTCGGTCTTTACTATCAGCTGGAACAGACGCGCGGCCGCGTGCTGTTCGAGTTCGGTCTGGTCTACCTCGGGTTTGCGCTGATCCTTGTCCTGTCGGCGATCCTGATCGGCCTGTGGTTTGCCGAACGCCTTGCCCGCCCGGTCGGCAAGCTTGCCGGTGCAGCACAACGGGTCGGCGCGGGTGACCTCGACGTTCAGGTCCCCGAAGAGGAGGGCGACGACGAAATCGCCATGCTCGGGCGCGGCTTCAACCAGATGACCCGGCAGCTGAAGGTCCAGCGCGAGGCGCTGATCGAGAACAACCGCCAGACCGAACGCAGGCGGCGACTGTTCGACTCGGTCCTGTCGTCGGTCACCTCCGGGGTGATCGGGCTTGACGGGCGCGGGCGGGTGGACTTTGCCAACCGCAGCGCCGAACGTTCGCTCGACATTGCCGAGGGCGGCGGGCACGGCAAGCTTCTGAGCGGCCTGGTACCTGAATTCTCGAGCGTTTTCGAACGGTTACGCGACGGTGTTGGCGAGGTTGCGCAGGAAGAGATCCGCCTGACGCGGCGCGGACGCCTGGAAAACCTGCTGGTGCGCGTCGCCGTCCGCCGCAATGCGGAAGGGCGGCTCGAGGGCTACGTGCTGGTCTTTGACGATGTGACCGAACTTGTCAGCGCGCAACGCATGGCCGCCTGGGGCGATGTCGCACGGCGGATCGCACACGAGATCAAGAATCCGCTGACGCCGATCCACCTGTCGGCCGAGCGCATCAAACGCAAGTTTTCGGGTCTTGTCGGTGACGAGGCAGAGACCCTTGGCCAGATGACCGACGTGATCGTCCGCCAGACCAATGATCTGCGGCGGATCGTCGACGAATTCTCGAAGTTTGCCCGGATGCCGGAACCCGACCGCCGCCCGCACGACGTTGCGCGGCTTCTGCGCGAGTCGGTGGCCTTGCAGGAAGGCGCGCTGCATGGAGCACGGATCGTGGCGCGAATCCCCGACCACGAAATCCTGGCCGACATCGATTCAACGATGATCGGGCAGGCCGTCACGAACCTGATCAAGAACGCCGGCGAAGCCGTCGAGTCGCTCTTCGAACGCGGTGCGCCAGACGGGTACGAACCCGAGGTGCGCGTTGACCTGGAGACGGACGGCGAAGTTGTGACGATCCGCATTGCTGACAACGGCACAGGCCTGCCGCCTGACCGTGCGCGGCTGTTCGAACCTTACGTGACCACCCGGGAAAAGGGCACCGGCCTTGGCCTGCCCATCGTCAAGAAGATCATCGAGGAACATGGGGGAACGCTGACCCTGACGGACGCAGAGCCCTTCGGTGCGGCAACGCATCGCGGCGCGCTGGCAGAAATCAACCTTCCCACCGGACGGGCTGCAATCGCGGCCAGAAACGAAAGGACCGCGGCAGCGGCAGGCGAGTGAGGACCATGAGTGATATCCTGATCGTTGACGACGAACGCGACATCCGCGAGCTGATCTCGGAAATCCTGAAGGACGAGGGTTTCACGACCCGGCTTGCCGGAAACTCGGACGAGTGCATGGCCGAGATCAACGACGCGCCGCCCGCGCTGATGATCCTCGACATCTGGCTGAAGGACAGCCGGATGGACGGGATCGACATTCTCAAGTCGGTCCGGCGCGACAACCCCGACATCCCGATCATCATCATTTCGGGGCACGGCAATATCGAGATTGCAGTCGCTGCGATCAAGCAGGGTGCCTACGACTTCATCGAGAAGCCCTTCAACATTGACCAGCTGACGGTTGTCATCTCGCGCGCGATGGAAACCTCGCGGCTGCGGCGCGAGAATGCGTCGCTGCGGCGCAGGGATGTGACCTCGTCAGAGATGATCGGCTCTTCGACCTCGTTCCGCGCGATGAAGGCGCAGCTCGATAAGGTGACGAAGTCGAACGCCCGGATCATGCTGACCGGGCAGCCCGGTTCGGGCAAGGAGGTCGCGGCGCGCTACATCCATGTGCATTCGAACCGCGCCTCGGCCCCCTTCGTCACTGTGTCCTCGGCGTCGATCGAACCCGAACGCATGGAAGAGGTCCTGTTCGGGCGCGAAACCTCCGAGCGCGGCGTCGAGAAGGGGCTGCTGGAACAGGCGCACGGCGGCATCGTCTACTTTGACGAGGTGGCCGACATGCCGCTGGGAACCCAGTCGAAGATCCTGCGCGTCCTGACCGAACAGCAGTTCAGCCGCCTTGGCGGAACCGACAGGGTGCGGGTGGACCTGCGCGTCATCTCGTCCACGACCCGCGATCTGGCCGCGGAAATCTCTGCCGGCCGGTTTCGCCAGGAGCTTTACGACCGGCTGAATGTCGTGCCGGTCGTCGTTCCCTCGCTGGAAGAACGCAGGGAGGACATCCCCGAGCTTTCGCGGCACTTCATCGAGGCATTCAACCGGACGCAGGGCCTTCCCCTCCGCCAGATCAGCGAAGAGGCCGAGGCACTGATGCAGACAATGAGCTGGCCGGGCAACATCCGGCAGCTGCGCAACGTGATCGAGCGGGTGCTGATCCTGGGCGAAGAGGGCCCGATCGACGCGCGCGAGCTGCCTGGACAGGCCGAGAACCCGGCGGATGACGGGCGGATCGTGCTTTCGGGCGGATTGGCGACGCTGCCGCTGCGCGAGGCGCGGGAACTGTTCGAGCGCGAATACCTGCTGACCCAGATCAACCGGTTCGGCGGCAACATCAGCCGGACAGCAACTTTCGTCGGCATGGAA
This sequence comes from Pseudomonadota bacterium, assembly GCA_046050045.1. Classification (GTDB taxonomy): domain Bacteria; phylum Pseudomonadota; class Alphaproteobacteria; order Rhodobacterales; family Rhodobacteraceae; genus JAOADN01. Next base: position 5,774 of record JBJOQI010000201.1, read on the forward strand.
CGATCGGCGCTTCACCGCAAGCTCAAGTCGCTTGGTGTGACCACTGCTGCAAAGTCGGGCACCAGGGTCGCGCAGTTCGAAGACGACGACGAAATGCAGGAAGCGGTCTAGGTTGCTGCCTTTTCCGGGTGGAGCCTTGCGCCATCGAGGCCGCAGGATTTTGACCCTTTAACTCCCGGTATTCTTGCGCATACTTGCCGCAGGGGCATTGCAGGTCCGCTGCTGCAGGCCCCGACGGAACGGGTACGACAACAAGAACAACGGCAAAACAAGGCGAAAGAACAATGGCTGCCGACAAACAGAATTTGCAGGATGCTTTTCTCAACCATGTCCGCAAGACCAAGGTCTCGGTCACGATCTTCCTGATCAATGGCGTAAAGCTGCAGGGCGTGATTACCTGGTTTGACAATTTCTGCGTCCTGCTGCGCCGGGACGGGCAGTCGCAGCTTGTCTACAAGCACGCGATTTCGACCATCATGCCCGGCCAGCCCATCAGCCTCTATGAGGGTGAAGACTGATCGAACGCACCCTCCAGGGCGATGCGGCGCGCACGGAACCGACCCGCGCCTACGTCCTTCACCCGGACCTGAAGGGAAAGAGCCGCCGCGCGCCCGAGCTGCGGCTTGAAGAAGCTGTTTCGCTTGCCAATGCACTGCCCAACCTGACCATCGCCGGGGCAGAGATCGTGCGTCTGCCCGAGGTCAAGGCGGGGATGCTGTTCGGCACCGGCAAGATAGCCGAACTCAGGCAGCGGTTCGAAGCGGCCGAGGTCGAGCTTGTCCTGGTCGATGGCCCGGTATCGCCGATCCAGCAGCGCAACCTGGAACGGGAATGGAAGGTCAAGCTACTGGACCGGACGGGCCTGATCCTGGAAATCTTCGCCGACCGCGCCCGCACCCGCGAGGGTGTCCTGCAGGTCGAGCTTGCCGCGCTCAGCTATCAGCGCACGCGGCTGGTCCGGGCCTGGACGCACTTGGAACGCCAGCGCGGCGGCTTTGGT
>JBJOQI010000202.1:0-7344 GCA_046050045.1 Pseudomonadota bacterium
CCGGTCAGCGTGCCGGACCTGCATTGCGACTTCTACGCGATAACCGGGCACAAGCTTTACGGGCCATCGGGGTCGGGCGCGATCTGGATCGCGAAGGACCGCATGGCCGAGATGCGCCCCTTCCTGGGCGGGGGCGACATGATCCGCGAGGTGACGCGCGAGGCGGTCACCTACAACGACCCGCCGATGAAGTTCGAGGCGGGCACCCCGGGGATCGTCCAGCAGATCGGACTGGGCGTGGCGCTGGACTATCTGATGCAGGTCGGCATGGAGAACATTGCTGCGCATGAGGCGGGTCTGCGCGACTATGCGGTCGAGCGGTTCCGGGGCCTCAACTGGCTGCATGTGCAGGGCACGACCCCGGACAAGGGCGCGATCTTCTCGATGACGCTCGACGGTCCGGCCCATGCGCACGACATCTCGACCGTGCTCGACAAGCGGGGGATCGCGGTCCGGGCGGGCACGCATTGTGCGATGCCGCTGATGGCGCATCTGGGCGTCAGCGCGACCTGCCGGGCGTCGTTCGGGATGTACAACACCCGGGCCGAGGTCGACGCGCTGGTCGATGCGCTGGAGTTGTGCCGGGACCTGTTCGGGTAGGGCGGGCGCGCCGGTCGGGCGCGCCCGGATCGTCGGTCAGCCCGCAGGCTTGTAGGCCGCGGCGGCCTTGGCGGCCAGGGGTAGCACCGCGCCCATGTCGAGCTCTTCCAGCACCGAAAGCCGGGTGAGCGAGCCGCTGGCAAGCACCGCCATGGTTCCGGCGACAACGGCGTTCCGGTCCGGCAGTTCGACCGTCACGACGGCGTCGAATTCGCCCCGGCAGAACATCACGCTGACAAGCTTGCCGCAAACCGTGGCAAGCATCTCCTCGATGGCCTTGGGCCGGTTGGATCCGGCGATCAGGCCCCGCATCGCGGTAGGTCCGTAACTGGCAAGAAAGACTGCACGCATGTCGTACCCTCCCTGGGTTGGTTCACGTTCGGGCTGCTCGACAAGCAGGGCGAGGCTACACGGAAGCGGGCGGGGAAGCGAACGGTCATTTCGGGACGGCCGAGGCGGTGGGATTTCCCGTTGCAGCGGGCGGCGCTTTGTCCTATCTGGGCGGAAGGCACCCGTAGCTCAGCTGGATAGAGTGCTGCCCTCCGAAGGCAGAGGTCACAGGTTCGAATCCTGTCGGGTGCGCCAGCCCTTTCGATTGCAAGACAAGGCCAAGGCGGGGTGTCCCACGATGGGACATCGTACGGGTCGTTGGAATCGTTGGGGAATTCCTCCCGGCGGTAAGGGTTTGTTAAGGGGAGAAAGGCGGGCCGCCGGAATAGATGATGGGTGCGAGCACCCATCCTACATAGCCCGGGGATGTTGCAGGGCGTGCGGGCACGTTTCCCGCCGAGGAGTGGCGGGGTGAACCCCGCCCTACAGGGTGCAATGGATCGGGCAATCTGGGTGCACGCAAGACACGCGCACCCATCCCCTCACTCGCTCCGGCTTTGCCGCTTGCGCTCATGCGGGTCGAGCCAGCGCTTGCGCAGGCGGACGATCTTGGGGGTCACTTCCACCAGTTCGTCGTCCTCGACATAGGCGATGGCCTCTTCGAGGCTCATGCGGACGGGCGGGGTCAGGCGGACGGCTTCGTCGGTTCCGCTCGCGCGGACGTTCGTCAGCTTCTTGCCCTTGAGCGGGTTCACCTCGAGGTCGTTGTCGCGCGAGTGCTCGCCGATGATCATGCCCTCGTAGACCTGTTCTTGCGCGCCGATGAACAGCTTGCCGCGGTCTTCGAGGTTCCACAGCGCATAGGCGACGGACACGCCGTTTTCCATGCTGATCAGGACGCCCACGCGGCGGCCCTGGATCGCGCCCTTGTAGGGGGCCCAGTCGTGGAAGATGCGGTTCAGAACGCCGGTGCCGCGGGTGTCGGTCAGGAACTGGCCGTGGTAGCCGATCAGCCCGCGCGAGGGCACATGGGCCACGATGCGGGTCTTGCCGACGCCGGCGGGCTTCATCTCGACCAAATCGCCCTTGCGTTCGCCGGTCAGCTTGTCGATCACGGCGCCGGTAAACTCGTCATCGACGTCGATGATGACTTCCTCGATCGGCTCCATCCGCTGGCCGTCGTCCTCGCGGAAGATCACGCGCGGGCGCGAGATCGACAGCTCGAACCCCTCGCGGCGCATGTTCTCGATCAGGACGCCCATCTGCAGTTCGCCCCGGCCCGAGACGACGAAGGCCTCGCCGCCGGGCGTGTCGGCGACCTTGATCGCGACGTTGATCTCGGATTCCTTCATCAGCCGTTCGCGGATGACGCGGGACTGCACCTTGTTGCCGTCGCGGCCGGCCAGCGGGCTGTCGTTGATGCCGAAAGTGACCGAGATCGTCGGCGGGTCGATCGGCTGGGCCGGCAGTGCGGTGTCGATCTCGAGCGCGCAGAGCGTGTCGGCGACGGTGGCCTTGGACATGCCGGCGAGGGTGACGATGTCGCCCGCCTCGGCCACGTCGATGGGCGATTGCGACAGGCCGCGGAAGGCGAGGATCTTGGTCACGCGGAACTGTTCGATCCGTTCACCGGTGCGGGAAAGGGCCTTGATCGTCTCGCCCACCTTGATGCGGCCGGATTCGACGCGGCCGGTCAGGATGCGGCCGATGAAGGGGTCGGCCGACAGCGTGGTGGCCAGCATGCGGAAGGGCTTGTCGGTATCGGCGACCTGCTTGGGTGCAGGCACATGGCGCACGATCAGGTCAAACAGCGCGTCCAGGTTCTCGCGCGGGCCATCGAGGCTTTCGTCAGCCCAGCCGGCGCGGCCCGAGGCATAGACATGCGGGAAGTCGAGCTGTTCGTCGCTGGCACCGAGATTGGCGAAGAGGTCGAAGACCTCGTTCAGGGCGCGGTCGGGGTCGGCGTCGGGCTTGTCGACCTTGTTCAGCACGACAATCGGGCGCAGGCCGAGCGCGAGCGCCTTCGAGGTCACGAACTTGGTCTGCGGCATCGGGCCTTCGGCGGCATCGACCAGCAGGCAGACGCCGTCGACCATGTTCAGGATGCGCTCGACCTCGCCACCGAAGTCGGCGTGGCCGGGGGTGTCGACGATGTTGATGCGGATGCCCGCGTGTTCGACGCTGGTGCACTTGGCAAGGATGGTGATGCCGCGTTCGCGTTCGATGTCGTTGCTGTCCATCGCGCGTTCGGCGACGGCCTGGCCCTCGCGGAAGGCGCCCGACTGCTTGAGAAGCTGGTCCACGAGCGTCGTCTTGCCGTGGTCGACGTGGGCGATGATCGCGATATTGCGGAGCTGCATGTGTGTCTGCCTGTTCGAGTTGCGCCGCCGATAGTGGAATTCGGCTGGAATGGCCAGAGGCTTCGGGGTTAGGGGCCTTTCGTCACGGCTGAGTGAACCGGAGAGCCGGGCGCGCCGTATCCCGAGAAAATGGGGCAGGGCATGGCAGAGCACCCGATCATCCTGTGGTTCCGGCGCGATCTGCGGCTGGCCGACCAGCCGATGCTGGCGGAAGCCGTGGCGACGGGGCGTGCGCTGGTGCCGGTGTTCATCCATGACGAGGTTGTCGCGGGGCTGGGGGCCGCGCCGATGTGGCGGATGGGGCTGGCGGTCGGGCATTTCGCCGGGGTTCTGGCGGGGGTCGGCAGCCGGTTGACCCTGCGCCGCGGACGGGCAGGGGATGTGCTGCGCGCGCTGGTGGCGGAAACCGGGGCCGGCGATGTCTGGTGGAGCCGGACCTATGACCCGGAGGGCAAGGCGCGCGACACGGGCGTTAAGGCGGCGCTGCGGGCGTCCGGGGTCGGGGCGCGGAGTTTTCCGGGCCATGTGATCTTTGAGCCGATGGAGGTGCAGACTGGCGAGGGGGGATACTACAAGGTCTACACCCCTTTCTGGCGGGCGGTGAAGGACCGGCCGGTTCCGCGACCGGCACCCGCGCCGAAGGGGCTGTGCGCGCCGCAGGCCTGGCCTGCGTCGGACGATCTGCCGGACTGGGGCATGGGGGCCGCGATGCGGCGTGGCGCGGATGTGGTGGCGCGGCATGTCCGGGTGGGCGAGGCGGCGGCGCTGGCGCGGATGGACCGGTTTCTGGCCGCAGCGGTCGAAAGCTACAAGGAGCGGCGCGACTTTCCGGCCGAGCCCGCGACCTCGGGCCTGTCGGAGAACCTGACCTATGGCGAGATCGGGCCGCGGACGATCTGGTATGCGGGGCAGGCGGCGCTGGCGGCCGGGGCGGCGGGGGCGGAACATTTCCTGAAGGAACTCGCCTGGCGCGAGTTCGCCTGGCACCTGATCCACCACACGCCGCAGATCGCCGACCGGAACTGGCGGGCGGACTGGGACGGCTTTCCCTGGCGCGGCGACAATGCCGATGCCGAGCGCTGGCGGCGTGGCCTGACCGGCGAGCCCTTCGTCGATGCGGCGATGCGCGAGATGTATGTGACGGGCACGATGCACAACCGCGCCCGGATGATCGCGGCAAGTTACCTGACCAAGCATCTGCTGACCGACTGGCGCGTGGGGCTGAAATGGTTCGAGGACTGCCTGACCGACTGGGACCCGGCCGCGAATGCGATGGGCTGGCAGTGGGTGGCGGGGTCGGGGCCGGATGCCGCGCCCTATTTCCGCATCTTCAACCCGGCCGGGCAGGCCGAGAGGTTCGATGCCGACGGAAGCTATCGTGACCGATGGATCGCCGAAGGGCGCCGCCACCCGACGGCGACGGCGATGTCCTACTTCGATGCGGTGCCAGTGGCGTGGGGCCTGACGCCCCGCGCGCCCTATCCCGCGCCGGTGGTATCGCTCGAGGACGGACGGGCGCGTGCGCTGGCGGCCTACGATGGGCGGGCACGTCCGAAGGATCGCCCGGAGGATTGATTGCGTTTCACAATCCGGTAACGTCGGCAAAAAACGGGGAACGGGGATGAACGCTCTGACATCGACGGAAGGGCAGGCTGGCCTGCCGCGCTATTTCGCGCGGGCCTTTGCCACGGCGCGGAACCTGACGGCCGGGCGGCTCGACTTCGTGCTGCCTGACGGGCGGCGGTTCCGGGCGCAGGGGCCGAAGCCGGGGCCGGCGGCCGAGATTCACGTGCATGATCCCGAGATCTTCGCGCGGCTGGTGCGCGAGGGCGACCTGGGGTTCTGCGATGCCTATCTGGACGGCGGCTGGACGACGCCGGACCTGATGGCCTTCATGGACCTGATCCACGAGGGCAATGACGCGGTCTATGACGGCTATCCGGCGATGCGGATCGCGCGGCTGTGGGAGCAGTTCCGCTTCTGGTGGCAGTCCAACAGCAAGCGGCAGGCGAAGAAGAACATCGCGGCGCATTACGATCTGGGCAACGACTTCTACAGGCTCTGGCTCGATGACACGATGACCTATTCCTCGGCCATCTTCTCGACCGGGCAGGAAAGCCTCGAGGCGGCGCAGACCGCGAAATATGCCAGCATGGTCGACCGGATCGGGGCAAAGCCCGGCGACCATGTGCTGGAGATCGGCTGCGGCTGGGGCGGGTTTGCGGAATATGCGGCGAAGGAGCGGGGGCTGAGGGTCACCGGGCTGACGATCAGCCGGGCACAGTATGACTATGCGGTCGAGCGGATCGCACGGGCGGGGCTGTCGGACAGGGTGAGCTTCAAGCTGCAGGACTACCGCGACGAGACGGGGGCCTACGACGGCATCGCCAGCATCGAGATGTTCGAGGCGGTGGGCGAGAAGTACTGGCCGGTCTACTTCGACACCCTGCGCGAGCGGCTGAAGCCGGGAAAGCGCGCGACCTTGCAGATCATCACCGTGCAGGACCGCCGCTGGGAGGTCTACAAGCGCGGGGTGGACTTCATCCAGAAATACATCTTTCCGGGCGGGATGCTGCCCTGCCCCAGCGTCCTGCGGGCCGAGATCCAGCGTGCGGGTCTGGGGCTGGTCGGCAGCGTCGAGTTCGGCGAGAGCTACAGCCTGACCCTGCGGCGCTGGTACGAGACGTTCAACGCGCGCTGGGACGAGGTGGCGCGGCTGGGCTTCGACGAGCGGTTCAAGCGGATGTGGGATTTCTACCTGACCTCGTGCGCGGGGGCCTTCCGGGGCGGGAACTGCGATGTCACGCAGGTCACGGTCGTGCGGCAGCCATGAAGGAGCAGCCCCGTTTCGGGCGAGGTGGCGCGGTGACAAGCGGGATCAAATCGGCGGGCGTGATGACTGTCGGCTTGCAAGCCGGACGTCTTTGCCGGATTTTCAACCCAAGCCTGACAGAAATGCAGGCATTCGGGACAGGGTAGAGCAGCATGCAGACGAACATGCCCACCGCTTCGCGGCTTTTTGCGGCGGCCGCCTTCACCATCATGGGCTTCCTTGCGGCGAACGTCGCCGTTCCGCATCTGCCGGAGGGAACCGTGATCGGCGCGTTCATTCCGATCTCGGCGCTGATCGGTCTGGTCGGGGGCTGGCGCATCCTGGGGCGCGAGACCGGCAAGGGCATGTACAACTCGGCACTGTCGGGGCTGAAGACGACAGCGCTGGTACTGCTGCTGGCGATGTTCATCTTCGCAACAGAACGAATGCTGACCAACGCCTTCCGGCGCGCCTATGACGGCCCGATGGAGGCCGTGATCGGGATCATCTCGTCGGGCATCGAGTACGGGCAGGTGCTGCTGAACCTCGATGTTGCCTTTGTCCTGCTGGCCGGGGGAATCCTGTCCGGGCTGCTGGCCGAGTGGGCGGCGAACCGCTGGAAATGACGGCGAACGATCCGGCCGGGCAACCGGTCTTCCTGCATGGGGTGCTGCTGCACCCGGAACTGCGTCTGGCCGTCATCGGCCGGGACGCTGACGTTCGCCCGGCCTCGGCCGAGGGGCTCGCGGTTCTGGCCGACGACAGCGCGCCGAATGCGCGGCTGGTCACGTCACCCGGTCGGGCCGAGGGGCTGGTCGCCGAGGGGCTGACGGCGGCAGAGGTGCAGCGGCTGGTCTGGTTCCATGGCGCAGCGCCTGTGGCGACGGCGGTTCTGACGGTGGCAGGCGGACCGTCGCAGGCCCTGGCCTTTGTCGCGGCGGGCGGGCCACCCACCGGGCAGGCGGCCTTCGATCCTGAACGATGGGCCGGGCGCTGGGCACCTACTGCAACTCTCGCGGCCCGGGACTTCATGCGACTGGCCGGGTCGGTTCCCGAGGGAACCTTGCGCCGCCGCTATCCGCAGATGCTGACGCGGGCGGGGGCGCGGTTGCGCGCGGGGCAGGCGGGGCCTTCGGGCCTGCGCCGCAGTGCGGCCCCGGACGATGTGTCCGAGACCCGGTTTCGCCAGCCCTATGCGGATTACTTTGCCGTCGAGGAATTCGACGTGCGCTTTCGCCGTTT
>JBJOQI010000203.1:0-15359 GCA_046050045.1 Pseudomonadota bacterium
TGGCCGACCGCGCAGGCGAGTTGGCGCGCGACCTGAACGGCGGGCACAGGCGGCGGGCCGAGATTGCGCGGGCGCTGATCCACCGGCCGCGCGTCCTGCTGCTGGACGAGCCGACGGTCGGGCTTGATGCGCCGTCGCGGCGGGACATCACCCAGCATGTGCACGATCTGGCGGCCGAGGGCATCAGCGTGCTTTGGGCCACGCATCTGGCCGACGAGGTGCGCCCCGAGGATCAGGTCGTGATCCTGCACCGGGGCCGCGTGCTGGCGGAGGACCGGGCGCGCGCGCTGTGCGGCGAGCGGACTGTCGCAGAGATGTTCCTGACCCTGGTGGGCGAGGCCACGGGATGAGCGGGGCCGTGCTTGCCCTTGGCGCGATCCTGCATCGCGAGGCGCTGCGCTTTCTTGGCCAGCGCGCCCGGCTGTTCGCCGCATTGGTCCGGCCGCTGGTCTGGCTGTTCGTCTTTGCCGCGGGGTTCCGCGCAGCACTTGGCCTGTCGATCACGCCGCCCTATCAGACCTATATCACCTACGAGGTGTACATCCTGCCGGGTCTTCTGGGGATGATATGTCTTTTCAACGGGATGCAGTCGTCTCTTAGTCTGGTGCATGACCGTGAAACCGGGGCAATGCGGCTGTTGCTGACCGCACCGCAGCCGCGCTGGTGGCTGCTGTTCTGCAAGCTGCTGGCGGGAAGCCTTGTCTCGGTCCTGCAGGGGATGGTGTTTCTGCTGATCGCCGCGCTTTGGGGGATCCGCCTGCCGGCATTGGGCTATCTGGCAGTGATGCCCGCGCTGTTGCTGACGGGGATGATGCTGGGTGCGCTTGGGCTGTTCCTGTCGTCGGTGATCCGGCAGCTGGAGAACTTTGCGGGCGTGATGAACTTCGTGATCTTTCCGATGTTCTTCCTGTCCTCGGCGCTTTATCCGCTGTGGAAGATGGCCGAGGCCTCGCCGGTGCTGGCGTGGGCCTGCGCGGTCAATCCCTTTACGCAGGCGGTCGAGCTGATCCGGTTTTCGGCCTATCTGGCGCCGAACCTGCCTGCGTTGGGATGGTGCCTTCTGGCCCTTGCGGCCTTTGCGCTGGCGGCCGTGCGCGGCTACGACCCCGAGCGGGGCTTTCTGCAGAAGAAGGGCTAGGGCGCGTCGAACAGGGCCTGTGACAGCGCCTTGGGGTCGATCGGTTTCATCAGCATGGAAATGCCCGCGGCCTCGCACAGATCGCGCACCTGGGCCGAGCGGTTCGCGGTGATGATCCGGGTCGGGATGGCCCCGTGCCGGCGGCGCATTTCGGTGATGAACTCTACTCCCGAGATGCCTTCGCCAAGCTGGTGATCGACCAGCATGAAATCGGGCAGGATGCCGATGTCGTCGATCAGGGCGAGGCCTTCCTCGCCCGAGGCGACATCGAGCACGCTGATGCCCCATTTTTCGAGAAGGAGCCCGATGGCGCGGCGCAGGTCGCTGTCGTTCTCGACCAGCAGGACGACCCCGACCGATGCGCCTTCGGCCGGCGTCTCGCCGCCGCTGCGCGGGGCCGAAGCGATCTGGTCCTCGCCGCCGAGGCCGGCATCGGACAGGGGCAACGAGACGGCGAAGGTGGTGCCTGACCCGACGCGGCTGTCGAGCGTCAGTTCATGCCCAAGCAGGGCACAGGCGCGTTCCACGATGGCAAGGCCCAGTCCCATGCCCTCGGAGGCGGAGGCGCGGGCGTTCAGGCGGTGGAATTCCTTGAAGATGTTCTCGCGCTCGGCCTCGGGGATGCCGGGGCCGGTGTCGTGGATCTCGAGCCGGATATGGCTGCCGCGGCGGCGGGCGGCGACGACAACGCGGCCTTCTGCGGTATAGCGGATCGCATTGCCGATGAGGTTTTGCAGAATGCGCCTGAGATAGGCGGGATCGGAGGTGACCACATCACGGCTGGGCAGGATGCGCAGGGTAAGGTTCTTGGCCGCCGCCAGGGCCGCGAATTCGTCGCGCAACTGTGTGAGCATCCGGTCGAGCGCGACGGGGCCGACCGTGACCGAAGCGCGCCCGCTTTCGAGCTTGGAGATGTCGAGCAGCGCGCCAAGGATGCCTTCGACCGAGCGCAGGGCATTCTGCGCCTTGACCAGCGCGTCTCGCGAGGTCGGGGCGATGTTTTCGTCCTCGATCAGCGACACGAACAGCTTGGCCGCCGACAGCGGTTGCAGAAGATCATGGCTGGCCGCCGCGACAAAGCGCGACCGGCTGGCGTTGGCGCGTTCGGCGTTCAGCAGCGCGTCTTCCAGCTCCAGCGTCCGTTCCGCCACCCGGGCCTCGAGCGTTTCATTGGCGCGGCTCAGCGCCTCGATCGCGCCGCGCTCGGCCGAGACGTCGGTGAAGCTCATCACGAAGCCGCCGTCGGGCAGGCCCTGGGCGAAGACGTCGAGAATGATGTTGGGCCCGCGGCGCAGTTCATAGGTCAACGGCCACTGCATCGCGCCGGGGTCGAAACCCGATGCGAGCTGCCCGCCGGTCAGGGCCGAGCGAACGCCGAGGTCGGCTGCGAAGCGGTCGATCAGGCTGGCGAGAGGCAGGCCCGTGCGCAACCGCGACAGCGGGATGGCAAGCAGCGAGCTCAGCCGTTCGTTCCACCACAAAAGACAGCCCTTGGCGTCGAAGATCGCGACACCCTGATTGAGGTGGTCGAGCGTGGCACGGATCACGCGTGCCTGATCGTCAAGCATCCGGCCGCGTTCGTGCCGTTCAAGCCGGATGATGTCGGTCACGTCGGTTTGCAGGATCACCGTTCCGCCGCCCTGGGTGCGGTGTTCCGAGACCTGCACCCAGCGGTCGCCCAGGAGGCGGACGTTGAAGATCACATGCTGGTCGGCGTGGCGGCGGTGGCGCTGCACGGCCCATTCGGCAGGGGTCATGCCGGGGGGCAGCGCAAGAAAACGCGAGCGGCTGACCATGTCGACGTAGTCCTCGAACCTCAGTCCGGGCCGGAGCTGGGCGATCACATCGTCGATGTGCATCCCGAAGCGCGAGTTGCACATGACCAGAAGGTCATTGGCATCAAACAGCGCAAAACCTTCCTGGATCGTCTCGATCGCATTGGCGAGGTTCTGTCGCGCGGCCTCGGTCTGGCGGTTTGCCTCGGCCAGGCGCGCGTTGGTGTCGTTGATGACGCCCATCGCGCGTTCGAGGTCGCGGGTGCGTTCGCGCACCTGATCCTCGAGGAAGGCCGCACGCTGGAAATGGGCATAGGCCGCGCCGCTGTCGTCGGTGGCCTGTTCGACCCGCCGCATCAGGACGTTGGCGATGGCCAGCAGCTTTTCGGCCTGCCGCTCGGGCGGATCGGACGGGTTGATGAGACTTTCGGGCAGCATCAGCCGACCTCGGGCGGATAGATCGCCACGCCGGTCATGGTCTGGTTCACGTGCATGGTGTTCAGCTGTTCGCCGTAGGTCGAAAAGCCGGTGACGCGGAATCTTTGCAGCACGGCGGACAGGGCGCCGAACATCTGCCTTTCCTCGGCTTCCATGCGCCGCAGGATGCAGTCGCAGGCGATGATGGCGGCAGGCGCGCCGTTCGCGTTCAGGGCGCGCAACTCGCGGTCGAGATGTTCGACCATGTTCTGCGGTTCGGCCAGTGTCAGGACCAGTCCCTCGTCGATGGCCGAGAAGAAGACCAGATCGCCGTTGTCGGCCATCTGCTGGATCGCGCGGACGTGGTGCTTGCCACCCAGGCGCACGACGACCGGGTGCGCGGCGAAGGTAAAGGACGTCAGCTGGGTCGGGTCCTTGCCCAGAAGCCGCGCGTATTCGCGGGCGGCGGGTTCCGCATTGATCTGGCGAACGATCCGGCGGGCCGGGTCGGCCTCGGTCACGACCATGCGGCGTTCGCTTGGCACCAGATGGTCAAGGCTGAACACCCGGACCGGGCAGTCGGTCCGGACAACGGCCAGCACGGCTGCGTTGCTGCGGAAGCGCCCTTCATAAAGCACATGCGTTTCCCTAAACCGCGTGCCGTCGCCGGCCGAACCGCCGAACAGGGGAACCGGACCAAGGCCGATCGCAAAGGCCGAGGTAAGCTCGTCCTCGCGCAGCGACATGCCGTCGACCATCAGGAAGGCGAATTCATGCGCCCAGCCGGGCTGCAATCCGGCCAGGCCATTGCGCGCGCGCAGCAGGCGGCCGGCAAGGTCGTCGGGGCGGATGTCGTCGAGGTTGTCGATGCAGACCGTATCGACCGCGAAATGCCGGGCGGGAAAGGCAATCGCGACGATCTCGTTCTCGGCGTAGCCATCCCGCGAAATCTCGCCGGCCGTGGTGCAGCCAAGGACCATCGTACCGGGAAAGGCCTGGCCCAGGCCCTCGGCCAGAGACGCCAGGGACGCGGTCGGCGAGGCAAAGACGAAGACGGCAGTAAAGGGGCCGGTGCCGAGGCCGCGGGACAGCTCCTGCGCGGCGTCGGGCGCGGCGGCCGCGACATGGGCCGACGGAATCAGAACCTCGTCCCTGGCCGCATTGCCCATGGCTTGCTGACCGTCGGCCCCAGCGCGGCCCGGTCGCTCTTGTGCGTCCATTGCTGTCCTCCCTGCAGCAACAGCCTATGTGCGGCGGTGCGGATCAGGCAAGCGCTACTGATCGGGCACGACGCTTGCGAAACTGGTCTCGCGGGCCAGAAGCACGGCCTGCGTGCGCGACTGGACCCCCAGCTTGCGCATGATCGCCGTCACATGGGCCTTCACCGTGGTTTCGGCGATCGAAAGCTCGTAGGCGATCTGCTTGTTCAGCATCCCCTCGCAGATCAGTTGCAGGATACGCGCCTGCTGTCGGGTCAGAAGGCCGAGACGGGCCATCGCATCGCCGCGCTGGTGCGGGCGCAGGCGGGGATCGGGCGGGGCGTCGTAGTCGGCAGGCACAAAGACCTGTCCCGCCCGGATGCGGTCGAAGGCCGCGCGAAAGACGTCGCGCCCGGAATGCTTCGGGATGAAACCCGCGGCCCCGGCGGACAGGCAGGCGTCGATCACGCGGTTGTCCGACAGCGAGGAGACGACGATCACGGGCAGGGGGCCTGCGGCCTGCTTCAGCCTGATCAGGCCGTCAAATCCGTTCACATCGGGCAGGTTCAGGTCGAGAAGGATGACATCCGGCGCGGGCCGGGCATCGAGCCGGTCGATCGCGGCCTGAAGCCGGTCGGCGGTGGCGACCTCGGTGATGCCGGCGACGGACCGGAGCGTCATCGAGAGGGCATCGCAGAACAGCGGATGATCGTCGACGATAAGGGCCGATTTCAGATCTTGCGCGATGGCTGCGGGCATCATGTTCGTACCTGCCGTGGCATGTCGTCCTGCGCAAACCTATCAAGCATGACCCCGCAGTCATAGCGCGCCAAAAGTCTTAGATGCACCCGTGGAAAAGCGATACGCCCCGGCTGTGGGGCCGGGGCGCCATCTGTTTGATGTTGCACGCCGCGGCTGTGGGGCCGGGGCGCCAAGTGTTAGATGTTGCACGCCCCGGCTGTGGGGCCGGGGCGTGCGGGGCCTTGAACCGGGCGATCAGTTCGAGGCCAGTTCCTTCGGCAGCTTGAACGTCCAGACCATGCCGCCCTGGTTGAGGTAGTTCACCTTCTTGGCGACCTCACCACCCCAAAGCGGAACTGCGCCACCCCAGCCCGAGACGATCGAGACAAATTGCTCGCCGTCCATTTCCCAGGTGACGGGCTGGCCGACGATGCCCGAGCCGGTCTGGAAGGACCACAGTTCCTCGCCCGTCGTGTCATCAAGCGCCTTGAACTCGCCTTCGGGGGTGCCGAAGAAGACAAGACCGCCTGCGGTGGTCATCACGCCGCCCCAGAGGGGGGCGTTGTTCTTGTATTCCCACTTCCATTCGCCGGTCATCGGGTCGATGGCCTTGAGCGAGCCGATGTGGTCTTCGTAGTTCGGCTTGATCGTGAAGCCCGACCCCAGATAGGCCGCGCCCTTCTTGTAGGTGATGGGCTCGTTCCAGATGTCCATGCCCCATTCGTTCGAGGGCACGTAGAATAGCCCCGTGTTTTCGCTGAAGGCCATCGGCATCCAGTTCTTGCCGCCAAGGAACGACGGCGAAGAGAACACGACCTCTCCCTTTGCGCCATCGGCCGAGGCCGAGGGATCGCCGGGGCGGTTTTCCTCGACATAGATCGGGCGGCCATTTTCGTCGATGCCCGACGCCCAGGTGATGTCCTTGACGAAGGGCCAGGCGTTCAGGAATTTGCCGTCTTCGCGGTTCAGGACGTAGAAAAAGCCGTTGCGGTCAGCGGTGGCGAACTTCTTCGCGCCGTCCTTGTCGGTGAAGGCCACGACCTCGTTCACGCCGTCGTAGTCCCAGCCCTCGCGGGGCGTGGTCTGGTAGTGCCACTTGATCTCGCCCGTGGCGGGGTCGAGGCCAAGGCGGCTGGCGGCGTAGAGGTTGTCGCCAGTGTTGCCGTCAACAGGCTTGCCCGCGTTGCGCAGGTGGCTGTTCCAGGGTGCCGGGTTGCCCGCGCCGAAGACGATGGTGTTCGTCTCGATGTCGTAGGAGCCGCCGAGCCAGGTCGCGCCGCCGCCGGTCTTCCACAGGTCGCCCGGCCAGGTCGCATTCAGCGTGCCTGTCATGGTGCTTTCCTTGCCCATGAAGGTGCCCATGTGCCCCTCGATCACGGGCCGCGTCCAGACGAGGTCGCCGGTCATGGCGTCGCGCGCCTGCACCTCGCCGACGATGCCGAATTCGCCGCCCGAGTTGCCGGTGATGACCAGCCCGTTCACGATCAGCGGTGCCGCGGTGTAGCTGTAGCCTTCCTTGTATTCAGCGATCTTCTTGTTCCAGACGACATCGCCGGTCTTGGCGTTCAGCGCCACGATGCGGGCGTCGAGCGTGCCAAAGTAGATGTTGTCGCCAAAGATTGCGGCACCCCGGTTGATGACGTCGCAGCAGGGCAGGATGCCTTCGGGCAGGCGGGCGTCATATTGCCAGAGCTCGTCGCCGGTCTTGATGTCGATGGCATAGAGACGGCTGTAGGAGCCGGTGATGTACATCACGCCGTCATGGATCAGCGGCTGGGTTTCCTGACCGCGCTGCTTTTCGCCGCCAAGGCTGAAGGCCCAGGCGGGCACCAGTTTCTCCACGTTGTCCTTGTTCAGGGTCGCCAGCGGGCTGAACCGCTTCAGATCGCGGCCCATGCCGTTCGTCAGGACGTTCTCGACAGATGCCGAGTCGTTGGCGAGGTCTTCTTCGGTCACGCCGGACCAAGCCGGGCTGGCCATAATCATCGCCACCGTCACGGCGGCAACAAAGCGGTTCATCATCGTCCTCCCTCGGGTTCCTCGGACGCTGGGGTGCCGGATTCCCCCTCTGTGAACCGGCACGACCGTCCGCCCCGGATCATCGGCCCAGTGAAGCGTATCCTGAAATTGCACAATGGTCGTAAGACCCCGAGGGCCTTGCCAAGAAGGGCTGATCGTGACTCAGTCCGGGGCCTTCAGGCTTTCGAGGTACGTGACCACGAAATCCTGCACGGTCGGGTCAGAGATGCCGACGTGACGCATCTTGGTGTCCGGGACCAGCGCGTCATTGGCCTCCATCCAGGCCTTGAGCGCGCCGCTCGTCCAGACGAATCCGGCCCCGGCGAGGGCGGCCGAGTAGGGATAGCCCGGCAGGGTTCCGGCCTTGCGGCCAAGAACTCCGTCAAGCAGCGGGCCATAGCTCGACCGGTCGGCATCGGTCGAATGGCAGCGGCGGCATTCGGCGTCGAAGAAGGCGCGGCCGGCGTCAAGCTTGATCTGCGCGGACTGGTCCTGGGCGAGGGCGGGCAGGGCAGGCAGAAGCAGGGCGGCGAGGCAGGCGAGGTGTCGCATCGGGGTTTCTCCGGTTTGGACGATTAGGGTTGGGCGCGTTCGCCCCGAAGCCTCTGCCTGTCGGCCGCCCCCGCGTTTGACCTGCGTCAAGCCGGGGCGGGCGCGTGGTCGTAGAAACGCCTCGTGCTTTGGTCGTAGGCCAGAGCGCGCCGTCTTGGCCTTTGGTCGAATTTGCCGGACCGCGGGGGCTGCTAGGATTTCACTGTCATCCAGGGAGGAGACACCAATGACCCTTGCCCGCCGCCTTTGTGGCGCCGCCTTCGCCGTTCTTGCGTCCACCGCCCTCTGCGCTGCCGAAGAAACGCTGCGCATCGCCACCCAGGTGTCGGGCACGGTGAACTGGGAAATCACGACGATCACCGCCAATGGTCTCGACAAGGCGAACGGCTTCAGCTTCGCCGTGCAGGACGTGGCCGCAGGGCCAGCCGCCCAGATCGCCTTTCAGGGCGGCGAGGCGGATGTGATCGTGTCCGACTGGCTCTGGGTCGCGCGGCAGCGGGCCGAGGGGCAGGATTTCGTCTTCATTCCCTATTCCAAGGCGGTCGGTGCGCTGATGGTCGCGGGCGACAGCCCGGTGCAATCAATCGCTGACCTTGCGGGCAAGAAGATCGGCATAGCAGGCGGCCCGGTGGACAAGAGCTGGCTGATCCTGCGCGCCTATGCCCAGGCCGAGGCCGGGATGGACCTGGCCGGACAGACCGAGCAGGTCTTTGGCGCGCCGCCGCTGATCTTCGAGACGGCAATGAGCGGCGAGCTCGATGCGGCGGTGAACTTCTGGCACTTCAACGCCAAGATGGAAGCCGCCGGGATGCGCCCGCTGATCACCGTTTCGGATGCCGCGGCGAAACTGGGGCTTGACCCCGAAACCCCGCTTCTGGGCTACGTCGTGCGCGGCGAGATGCTGCGTGATCACCCGGAGCTTGTTGCCGGGCTTGCGGCAGCGTCGCGGGCGGCGAAGGATCTGCTGGCGACGGACGATGCCGCCTGGGAGGCGCTGCGCCCGATGATGAACGCCAAGGACGACGCCCAGTTTGCGGCACTGAAGGCGGGGTTCCGTGCGGGCATTCCGGCACCCGGTGCGGTGGACGAGGCGGCAGCCGCGCGGATGCTGGAGATCATGGCAGGCCTTGGCGGCGAAGAGCTGATGGGCAAGACCGATGCGCTGCCCGAAGGGGTGTTCTACGCGCCGGGCAGCTGAGATGGGCGCGGTGCTGTCCGTGCGCGTCCGGTCTGCGGAACATGAGGCCTCTTCCAGCCCGGTGCTGGGAGAGGTTTCGTTCGATCTGGCGCGGGGTGAGACAGTGGCGCTGACCGGGCCGTCGGGCATCGGGAAGACTACCTTGTTACGGCTGATCGCAGGGTTGCATCGCGTCTGGTCCGGCAAGGTCGACAAGCCCGCGCAGATGGCGATGGTGTTTCAGGAACCGACCCTGCTGCCCTGGCGGAGCGTGCTGGACAACCTGACTATCCCGACCGGCTGCGCGCAGGACGAGGCCGAACAGCTGCTGGCCGAGGTCGGGCTGCAGGGGACGGGCGCACGTTTTCCCGCGACCTTGTCGCTTGGCCAGCAGCGCAGGCTGGCCCTGGCGCGGGCCTTTGCGGCACACCCCGAGCTTTTGCTGATGGACGAGCCCTTCGTGTCGCTCGACGCCGGTCTTGCATCCGAGATGATGGATCTGTTCGAGACGATGCGGCAAAAGCGCGGAGCGGCGAGTCTGATCGTCACGCATTCCGCCGAGGAAGCCGCGCGTCTGGCAGACCGGGTGCTGCGGCTGGCGGGCCGGCCGGCTGTCCTGGCCTGATCCAGAGCCTCAGAAAACGGGGGCGTATTTCCAGTTGTCGGCATCGGGCGTCACCTCGTCGAGGTTGTAGCCTGCGCCTTGCAGGCGCCGCGCGACCGGCAGTCCGAGGTCGGCGGCGCGGTCGACATAGGCGCGACCGGCCGCCGTGTCGGGGGCAACACCGCGTCCGCGCATCAGGTCGAGACCATAGTTGAACATGCCGACGGGATCGCCCGCCTCGGCGGCGCGGCGGTCCCATTCTGCCGCGGCGGCAGGGTCTTCGGGCGCGCCGAGGCCGTTGTCCTCAAGCTGGCCCATCCAGGTCATTGCGCCGGGATATCCGGCCTCGGCGCAGGCGCCGAAGACGCTGCGCGCCTCGGCGTGGCGGCCGGATTTCGTGAACATGTAGCCCGCCGCGCAGTTGGTCATCGAGGTCTCACCATTCGTAATGCCCTCGAGAACCCGTCCCAGAGTCATCTCGTCGGGGTTGAGCGTTCCGAGGCTGTCGCCCTCTGCGAAGACAGGCGAGGCGGCCAGGGCGGCGACGAAAAGGGCAAGGCGCATGGTTGGTCCTCCGGGTTCGATCCTACAGCACCGGTGGCGCGTGACCATTCTGTCATGGTCGTAGAACCTGGCCGGGCTGGAACCGGAATTCGCTTGACCGAACGGGGTATCGCGTCGTCAAATTGAACGCGCGTTCAAGTAGCGCGAGCACCAGAAGGAGAAGGGCGATGAAACTTGCAGCAGCCCTTGTGGCAGCAGGCCTGGCCACGGCCGGAACGGCCCAGGCGCAGGACTGGACGGTCTATGCCGGCACCGAGCTTGAATACCTGACCGAACCCGGCGGGGACGATGGCGGAGACTCAGCGCGGCTGGCCGGCTATGTCGAAGCGGAAAGCAACGGCTTCTATCTGGGCATCTGGGGTCGGGTCGATTCCGTCAGCGTCGCGAACGAAATCGACCTCTACCTCGGGTATCGCCAGTCGCTCGACAGCGGGTTCGACTACAGCCTCAGCTATACCCGCTACTTTTATCCCAATGACGGCGGCGATTGCTGTGGCGAGCTGGGCGTGACGGTCGGGCAGACGCTGGGCGATCAGTTCTACGTCTACAGCGAGGCCTACTATGACCCGGAGGTCGATCTGGGCAGCGTCTATGCCGGGGCCGAGTTCTATGCGACGGACGCGATCACTGTCTCGGGCAGCGTCGGACTTTACAACGCGACGGCGAACCGGGACGAAACCGAATGGGACCTTGGCGTGGGATATGCGCTGGGCGACGAGACGGCGCTCGATCTGCGCTACTATCAGGGGTCGGAATACGACGGCTATGTCGGCCTGTCGCTGACCTTCGACACGACGTTGTTCGGCGGGTGACCGGAACGCACCTGTCGGCGGTCAGGCGAATGGTCTGACGGCCGACAGATGCGTCGGGCAATGCTCGCCAGTGTCGAGCACCGGGATCATGCGTTCCCAGATGCCGATGTTGGTGTCCACGAAGTCCTGACCGACGCGTGCCGCCGCGGCCCTGCCTACTTCTCCCCTCAGCCGGTCGAGTTCGGCGCGCGCCTGCTGGCGATACCAGAGGTTGCGCGAGGTCGTCGTGATCTGCTCGAAACCCGCGACAGACATCGCATCGCGGTAGCGGGAAGGGGTGGCCATGCCGAAGTCCAGCCCCTCGGCAGCGATGTATGCGGCCATGGCAGGTGAAATCGCATCGGTTCCAATCAGCCAGTCCGAAGCAAGGAAGCGTCCGCCCGGCTTCAGAACGCGGAAAACCTCGGCCATCAGGGCGTGCTTGTCGGGGATGTGGATGATCGAGTCCTTGGAAAACACCACATCGAAGGTGCCGGGCGGAAAGGGCAGGGGCCCGGGCGCGACCTTGACCAGCCCGATGCTATGTGAAGCCCCGCGGGCGCTGACAAGCTGGCGGGCGCGGACAAGGACCGGATCCTCGACGTCGATGCCGGTGACATAGGCGGCCCCGTGGGTCTGGACGAGCGCGAGGTCGATGCCGCCCGCGCCGCAGCCGATGTCCAGCACGCTTGCCCCTGCAAGGCTCTGTCCGGCGAGGACGCGCGCGACCTCGTCCGGGCCGCCGGGCGACAGGAAGCCCTCGCCCCAGATGGCTTCCAGCATGGCGATCAGGCGGGGCGGGTAGTGGTCTTCCTGTTGGCTCATGGGGCGGTCTTCTCAATAGGCCGGGTCGCGCCAGACTTCACGGCCCTTGAAGTACGTCGACAGGACGCGGGTCGCAGAGATCTCTTGCGGCGGGCAGGCGAAGATGTCGCGGTCGATGATGATGAAATCCGCCGAAAAGCCGGGGCGCAACATTCCGGTATGACCCGCACGCCAGCAGGCCCGGGCCGCGTGACTGGTATAGCCCAGGACGGCTTCGGTGACCGTCAGGCACTCGCGCGGGTGAAAGGGCGGTCGTTGGCCTTCGGTTGCGCCGGGCCTGCGGGTCACGGCGGTTTCGATGATCGGGAAGGGGTTCAGCGTCGTCACCGGCCAGTCCGAGGACAGGCACCAGTCGGCCCCGGCATCGAGCATCCGGCGGAAGGCATAGGTGAAGGGCTCGCGCTCTGGGCCGATCATGTCGAGCGCGATGTCGGGGATCACCGGGTCGAAACGCGCCCAGAGCGGCTGGATATTGGCCATCGCCCCTGCCGGGGCAAGGCGGGAGAAATCGCCCGGATCGACAAGCTGAAGATGTGTGATCTGGTGCGCGGCAGGCCAGTCGCCGTTCTGCCGCCGCGCGGCCTCGAGCCCCTCGATCGCGCGGCGGGCGGCGAGGTCGCCGATCACGTGGACGTGGATGGCAAAGCGCGCGGCATCAAGCGCCGTGAACAGTGCCAGGGTCTGGTCATGTCCGAACATCGGTGCGGCATTGCCGCCGTGCGCATCGGCATAGGGGGCGAGCAGCGCGGCGGTGCGGTTTTCGAACACGCCGTCCATGAAGAACTTGGCCGACTGGACGTGGAAGTCGGGGCCTGGGTGCGCCTGTCGCAACGCCGTCAGGCGCGCGACTGCGGACGTGGGGCCGTCGGCCTCGGTCACCAGCGCCGCGCCCGCGACGCGGAGGGTCAGGAGGCCGGCAGCCTCGGCCCGGGCGTAGATGCGGGCCTCGGTTTCGGTGATCCGGGGGTCGAGCACGCCGGTGATGCCATGCGCATTGGCATGGGCCTGACCGGCGCGAAGCCCGTCGAGAAGATCGTCATCGGACAGTTGCGGCAGACGTTCTGCGGCCCAGCCGATGGCCTCTTCATGCAGCATGCCGGTGGCACGGCCGGTGGCGTCACGCACGATGTGGCCGTTTGGCGGGTCGGGCGAGTCGTTCCCTATGCCGGCCATGTCGAGCGCGCGCGAGTTGAGGCAGGCATTGTGGTAGGAACTGTCGTAAACGATGGCCGGGCGATCCGGCACGATCCGGTCCAGGAACGTCCGGTCCAGGTTGTCGTCGCCAAAGATGCCGGCCTGCCAGCCCGAACCGATCACGATCGGCAGGTGGGGTTTGCGCCCGGCGTGGTCGGACAGAAGGCGTGCGAAATCGTCATGCGTCGTCACGTCGTAAAGATAGGCCGCCGTCGCAAGATCTGTCCCGCCCGAGAGCAGGTGGATATGCGCATCCTGAAAGCCGGGCAGGACCACATGCCCGCGGGCGTCGATCGTCCTGTCTGCTTCGGGCGGCGCGCCGGTGCCAAGGGCAAGTATGCCTGCATCCGCGACCAGCATCCATTCGGCCAAGGGACGGGCCGGGTCCATCGTGACGATGCGGGCATTCGTGACAAGGGTTCGCGTCATGGGCGGGCCTCTTCAAGCTGGCCCCAGTCATCGGCCGGAATGACCTCGGCCAGTTCGTTCACGTCGCGGGTCCAGCAGTAGAAGGCGAGAAACGGCACGTGGCCCACGCGCGTCAGGTGCGGGGCGTGGGGATCGTTCCAGACCGGGACATGGGCGGGCTTGGTCACCAGCGGGGTGCCAGGGCCGAAACGCCAGTCATGCGGGCCGGTCAGGGGCGCGTAGAGCTCGGGCGCAGCGTGGCGGTGGTCGCGGTAAAGGACGCGGGGCGCGATCAGGAACAGGCCGAGGTCGAAGTCATGGCCCGGGAAGGGCGAGCCCTCGCCCACCAGCGAGGCGAAGGCGTGGCCTGTGGCGAAGCTCTCGCCGATCTGGTCGCGGGGGTAGCTGTCGTAGGTAATCCAGACCAGCAAGGGTGCCGCTGCCGCGATGCTGGCGGCAAGTTCCGGTCGGTCCGGCGCCACCAGATCAAGGGCCGGGCCGAGCCATTGGCGCAGGACGGGATTGTCCCGTGGCGTGGCCGGCGGCGAGACGTCCCAGGGTTGCCGGGCCAGCGCTGCGCGCGCCTCGGTCGCGCCGTCGCCGGGCAGGGTCGAAAGGTAGCGGGCCGCGGCCCGGCGAAGCTGCAGGAGCAATTCGGCGGGTTGTGGCCGCGTGTCGGGGACCTGACCGCTGCGGCCAAGGACTGCCGCGGGATCCTGCGCGTCGAGCGAGGCACAGATCCGGTAGGCTTCAAGCTGGCTCTCGGTGATCCGTCCGGCCTGATAGAGCGCCATCGCCGCGCCATATCGGACCCGGCCCGAGCCGGGATCGCCAAGGGCCGTGCCCAGAAGGGCGGCATCTGATGGGGCAACCCTACTCATTGGCGCGGTAGGCCAGCTTGGCGTCGCGGTCACGCTGCCGCTCGGTCCGGTTCAGAAGCCATCCCGCGATGGCAACCCCGGAGCCCACCGCAAGGACGGTCAGGGTGGCAAGAGCGTTGATGTCGGGGGTGACGCCCAGCTTGACCTTGGACCAGATCAACAGCGGCAGCGTGGTGTTGCCCGGCCCGGTCGTGAATGAGGTGATGACGACATCGTCAAGCGAGATCGTGAAGGCCAGAAGCCAGCCCGACAGGATTGCGGGCGAGATCACCGGCAGCGTCACGTCCTTCAGCACCTGCCAAGGCCGCGAGCCGAGGTCCATTGCCGCCTCTTCCAGCGAGCGGTCCATCTCGATCATGCGGGACTGGACGACCGTGGTGACGAAGACCATCGAGAAGGTGATGTGGGCCAGCGTGATCGTGGTGAAACCGCGCGATGACGGCCAGCCGACCCATTCCGCCAGCAGGATGAAGAAGATCAGCGAGGATATGCCGGTAATGACCTCGGGCATAATCAGGGGGGCCAGCACCATGCCGGAGAACAGCGTCCGTCCCCGGAAGCTGCGGTAGCGGGCAAGGGCGATGCCCGCCATCGTGCCGAGGATCGTGGCGATCGAGGCCGAGATCAGGGCGATCTTGACGGAAAGGATCAGCGCCTCGCCCACCTGCCGGTTGGAGAACAGCGAGACATACCACCGCGTCGAGAACCCGCCCCAGACCGTTGCCAGGCGCGAGTCGTTGAAGCTGTAGACGATCATCGACAGGATCGGCACGTAGAAGAAGGCAAAGCCGAAGCAGAGTACGGTCAACAGGAAGATCGGCCTGCGGTTCATCGCTCGTCCCCCTGCGGGCGTTCCGAGCGGGCCTGAAAGTAGCTGTACAGCATTGTCGGGCCGACCATCAGGGCCAGAAGGGCGACGGCTACCGTCGAGGCCATCGGCCAGTCGCGCGACGAGGCGAATTCGTCCGAGATCACGCGCCCGATCATCGGGCTTGCGGCGTCGCCGACCAGCGTGGGGATCACGAGTTCTCCTGCGGCGGGGATGAAGACCAGAAGCGAGCCTGCAATGATGCC
>JBJOQI010000204.1:0-4600 GCA_046050045.1 Pseudomonadota bacterium
GGCGCAGCTTGCGCGTGATCCAGGTGAACGCGCCGCGGGGCACGGTGGTTGCGATGGTCGGCACCCGCGATTCGTGCCAGCCGATGCCGGTGTTGATGATCGAGGCCCCCGCCGCCTCGACGGCGCGGGCCAGGGTCACGACCTCGTCCCAGCTCTGGCCCTCGGGCACAAGGTCGAGCATCGAGAGGCGGTAGATCAGGATGAAGTCATCCCCGGCCGCGGCGCGCACGCGCGAGACGA
Organism: Pseudomonadota bacterium; assembly: GCA_046050045.1. Lineage (GTDB taxonomy): Bacteria > Pseudomonadota > Alphaproteobacteria > Rhodobacterales > Rhodobacteraceae > JAOADN01. Next base: position 241 of record JBJOQI010000204.1, read on the forward strand.
CCTCGACCGGCAGGCGCATCCGGTTCTCGACGCTGCCGCCCCAGCGGTCGGTGCGGCGGTTGGTGCGGGGGGCGAGGAACTGGTTGATGAAATAGCCTTCGGACCCCATCACCTCGACGCCGTCATAGCCGGCCTCGCGGGCGCGGGCGGCGGCGGTGGCGATGTCGCCGATCTGCTTTTCGATGCCGGCCTCGTCCAGTTCGGCGGGCGGAAAGGGCGAGATCGGCGAGCGGATGGCACTGGGGGCGACGCAGTCCTTGCCATAGGCGTAGCGCCCGGCGTGCAGGATCTGCATGGCGATGCGGCCGCCCGCGTCATGGACCCGGTCGGTGACGGTGCGGTGGTTGGCGATGTCTTCGGGGGTGAAGAGGCCCGCCGCGCCGGGAAAGACGCCGCCCTCGCGGTTCGGGGCCATGCCGCCGGTGACCATCAGCGCGACGCCGCCGCGGGCGCGTTCGGCATAGAACTCGGCCACCCGGTTCCAGTCGCGGGTTTCCTCGAGGTTGGTGTGCATCGAGCCCATCAGGACGCGGTTCGGCAGGATCACATGGCCGAGGTCGAGCGGGCGAAGCAGATGCGGATAGGCTGTCATGCGGAGGGCTCCCTTGCGCCGACCATGGCGGGGAATGCCGGCAAGGTCACGCGGGACGCCGCGTCACGGACCTTAGCCGCCGGTATCGAGGCAGTGGCGGCGGAAGGCCTTTTTCAGCAGGTCAAGCTCGGCCCGGAGCAGGTCGACCTCGGCCCGGATGTCAGCCTCGAGCGGGCTGCCCGCGACAAGGGTGAAGGCACCAAGCTCGTCTCCCGTGCCACCTTGACGGACGAGGAAGGTCTGCACGCCGTCCGAGATCGCTTCGTCGGGGATGCGGACCGAGACGGTCCAGCGGCCGTCGCCCCCTTCGACCGAGACACCGTCGAGCGGGCGTTCGCGGTGCAGGACCTCGACGGCGGGCGTGCCCGGGGTCTCGCCCAGAAGCAGGCCGATCCAGCGACCGGCGGTGATGCGCGAACCAGCAAGGGTAAGTGCGGTCATTGCGGCTTTCTCAGAGATCGGCGCGCGGGCGGCGCGAGAAGGTGAGGTCGTGCAGGACGATCTGGTTCAGCTGCGGTCCCTCGAAGATGATGTCGACCCAGGCCTTTTCGATCCGGCGTTCGTTCATCCGGGTGTAGGCAAGGTCGAAGTCGACGCTGGTCTGGCCCTGGACCGAGGGCAGTTCGCGCACCAGCTGTTCGGTGTTCGGGCCGTGCACGATGTTGAGGCGGGCGAAGATCTCGAGCGGTTTCTCGACCTCGACATCGCAGTCCATGCGGACCAAGTGGCGCAGCTTCAGCCCGTCGACGGCCTCGGGCGGCAGGTCAATGGCGAGCGACAGGAACGAGCCGTCGAAGCGGAAGACATCGAGCCGGACGCCGTAGGGGGCGAGGTCGGTCTCGCGCCGGTTGGCGATCTGGCGGATGGTCAGCTCGCTGACGCGGCAGTCGTGAAAGACGGTGGCATCGCCGAAGGGGGTGCGGGTGTCGACGGCGGCATGGCCGGGGCGGGCCAGCTTGCGGGTAAACAGGGCGGGCCGCCAGGCCCAGTCAGAATGCAGCGGCCGGGGAATCGTCCCCGGGCGGCCGGCGGTGGCGTCGAGACGGCTGTCGGCGATGCGCAGGATGCGGTCGATCGGGGCCTGCGAGGCGCGGGCGCCCTGACGCAACGCACGCAACGAGGACAGATCGAGGCTTTCGGCGGCGCTCGCGGCCTCGGACCAGGCGCGGGCGGCCCGGCGCTGTGCGGCGCGATCGAGAAGTGCCGAGAGTCTTCTGCCCATTCGTCTGTCCAAGCACCCGTTTTGCGGGACTGCGCGCAACAGTTATCGCCTGAGTTGCAGCTTTCGCAATGGGTTCCATCGCGTCAGCCAGGCGATTTTGAGGGCGGTGCGGCATAGCCCGTTCAGGCTATGCCGCGCCAGGTCGGGGCCAGGCCCTACTGGTCCATGTAGATGTGCTTTTCGGCCTTGGCGCCGGGGTGGGTGACCGCCCCGAACCGCGCGCTGCCGACCAGCCTTGCGAACTTGTAAAGCGCTCCGGTCGCGTATTGCGTGTCGCGCGGGCCCTTCCATTCCGATTAGCGGCGGGCAAGCTCTTCGTCCGAAAGCGCCACCGACAATTCGCCGGTGAGAGCGTTCAGCGTGATCATGTCGCCGTTCCTGAGCAGAGCAATCGGGCCGCCGTGTGCTGCCTCGGGGCCGACGTGGCCGACGCAGAAGCCGCGTGTCGCGCCCGAGAAGCGGCCATCGGTGATCAGCGCGACCTTCTTGCCCATGCCCTGCCCTGACAGGGCGGCGGTGGTGGCCAGCATCTCGCGCATGCCGGGGCCGCCGGCGGGGCCTTCGTTGCGGATGACGATGACCTCGCCCTCCTTGTAGGCGCGGGCCTTGACGGCGGCGAAGGCGTCTTCCTCGCAGTCGAAGACCCGGGCCGGACCGGTAAAGACCTGTTCGGCCTCGGACATGCCGGCGACCTTCACGATGGCCCCGTCGGGTGCGAGGTTGCCGCGCAGCGACACGACGCCGCCGGTCTTGGTGATGGGCGAGCCGATGTGGTAGATCACCCGGCCGTCCGCCTCGCCGCGGATCTCGTCGAGGCTTTCGCCAAGGGTCTTGCCCGAGGCGGTCATGCAGTCGAGGTGCAGAAGCCCCTCTTTCGCCAGTTCCTTCATCACGACGGCCACGCCGCCGACCTCATGCAGGTCCTTGGCCACGTATTTCCCGCCGGGACGCAGGTCGACGAAATAGGGCGTGTCCTTCATGCATGCCGCCACGTCGAAGAGGTCGAAGTCGATCCCGGCCTCGTGCGCGATGGCCGGCAGGTGCAGCGCGGCGTTGGTCGAGCCGCCGGTGCAGCCGACGACGCGCGCCGCATTTTCCAGCGACTTGCGCGTGACGACGTCCCGGGCGCGGATGTTCCGTTCGATCAGCTTCATCACCGCGACGCCCGAGGCCTCGCCATACTGGTCGCGGCTTTCGTAGGGTGCCGGGGCCGAGGAAGAGTTCAGCAGCGCAAGGCCGATCGCCTCGGACACGCAGGCCATCGTATTGGCGGTATACTGCGCCCCGCAGGCCCCCGAGGACGGGCAGGCCACGCGCTCCATGATTTCCAGTTCGGCATCCGACAGGTTCCCGGCCTGGTGCTTGCCCACGGCCTCGAACATGTCCTGGACGGTGATGTCCTGGCCCTTGTAGCGGCCCGGAAGGATCGAACCGCCGTAGATGAAGACCGACGGCACGTTGAGGCGGACCATCGCCATCATCATGCCGGGCAGCGACTTGTCGCAACCCGCAAGGCCCACGATCGCGTCGTAGCAGTGGCCGCGCATCGTGAGTTCGACGGTGTCGGCGATGGCGTCGCGCGAGGCGAGCGAGGAGCGCATCCCCTCGTGCCCCATGGCGATGCCGTCCGTCACGGTGATGGTGGTGAATTCACGCGGGGTGCCGCCGCCCTTCTTGACGCCCTGCTTCACGATCTGGGCCTGACGGTTCAGCGCGATGTTGCAGGGGGCGGCCTCGTTCCAGCAGGTCGCGACGCCAACCCAGGGCTGGTGGATCTCTTCCTCTGTGATGCCCATGGCGTAGAAGTAGGACCGGTGCGGCGCGCGGGCCGGGCCTTCGGTGACGTGGCGGCTGGGAAGCTTCGACTTGTCGAAACGCTGGTTCGTGGCCATGGGCGGGTCCTCCGGGAATTTGCTGGGGCGAAGGGATAGAGAAGCGCGCGCGCGGGGGCAAGGCACGGCGAAGGGGCGCGGCGATTGACCGGCGCGGGCTTCCCGGCGATACCGGAGCGATGAACGCCCGATCCGAAATCCACGACCGTCTGGCCCAGAGCCTGCGCGAGGCACGCCGCGCGCGCGGGCTGTCGCTGGACGCGGTGGCCAAGCTGTCGGGCGTCAGCCGGTCGATGGTCAGCCAGATCGAGCGCGGCGAAAGCTCGCCCACGGTGGCGACGCTGTGGAACCTGACGCAGGCCCTGCAGGTCGATTTCGCCGGGCTGCTGGAAGGCCGCCCCTCGGGCGGGATCGAGGTGATCCGGGACGAGGCGGCACCGGTGATCTCGGGCCGGGGGACGGGCGTGCGCATCCGCATCCTGTCAGCCCCCGAGGCGGTGGGCGAGCACGAGGTCTACGAGCTGATCTTCGAACCCGGCGGGGCGCTGGTGTCGGACCCGCACCGGCCGGGCTGCCGCGAGCATCTGGCGGTAATCGACGGCGGGTTGACCGTGGAAAGCGGCGAGGCAGTCGAACGTCTGGGCCCCGGCGACACCGCGCGCTATCCGGCGGACCGCCCGCACGCGATCCGCGCAACGGGTGCGTCCCGTGCTA
>JBJOQI010000205.1:0-3457 GCA_046050045.1 Pseudomonadota bacterium
AATTGGACGGGATGATCGACAAGGCGCTTGCCGATCCATCGGTGAAGGGCGTGATCCTGACCTCGGCCAAGAAGGATTTCGCGGGCGGGATGGACCTGAATGTGATCGCCAAGATGCGCGAGGATGGCACGCAGGCCCTGTTCGACGGGGTGATGAAGATTCACGGCATCCTGCGCAAGATCGAGCGGGCGGGAATGAACCCCAAGACGCTGACAGGGGGCAAGCCCATCGTGGCGGCGCTGCCGGGGACGGGGCTGGGGATCGGCTATGAAATCCCACTGGCCTGCCACCGGATTTTCGTGGCCGACAATCCCAAGGCCAAGATCGGTCTGCCCGAGATTCAGGTGGGCATCTTCCCCGGCGCGGGCGGCACGACGCGGCTTGTCCGCAAGCTCGGGCCGATGGCGGCCTCGCCGTTCCTTCTGGAAGGCAAGATGGACAGCCCGGCAAAGATGAAGGCCGCGGGCATCGTCGATGAGGTCGTGCCGGGTGACGAACTTCTGGCCCGCGCCCGCGCCTGGGTGCTCTCGGCCACCGACGCCGACATCGTGAAGCCCTGGGACCTGAAGGGCTACAAGATGCCCGGCGGCGCGCCCTATCACCCGGCGGGCTTCATGACCTTCGTCGGCGCCTCGGCGATGGTGAACGGCAAGACGCAAGGCGTCTACCCCGCCGCCAAGGCGCTGCTTTCAGCCGTCTACGAAGGCGCGCTTGTCCCCTTCGACACGGCGCTCAAGGTCGAGGCGCGCTGGTTCACCTCCGTCCTGATGAACCCCTCCTCGGGCGCGATGATCCGGTCGCTGTTCATCAACAAGGAGGCGCTGGAAAAGGGCGCGAACCGCCCCAAGGTCGCCGACCAGAGCGTCAGGAAACTCGGCGTCCTCGGCGCAGGCATGATGGGGGCGGGCATCGCCTATGTCTCGGCCCTCGCCGGGATCGAGGTCGTCCTGATCGACAGCACGCAAGAGGCCGCCGACCGGGGCCGCGCCCATTCGGACGGCATCCTGACCAAGGGCATGCAGCGCGGCAAGGTCACGGCCGAGAAGAAGGCCGAGGTCCTGTCGCGCATCACCGCCACCACCGACTACGCCGCCCTTGCCGGCTGCGACCTGATCGTGGAAGCGGTGTTCGAGGACCCGAAGGTCAAGGCAGACGTCACGGCGAAGGCCGAGGCCGCGATCCCAGAGACCTGCATCTTCGCCACCAATACCTCGACCCTGCCGATCTCGGGCCTTGCCAGGGCATCGACGCGGCCTTCGCAATTCATCGGCATCCACTTCTTCAGCCCCGTCGACAAGATGATGCTGGTCGAAATCATCCGCGGGAAAGAGACCGGCGATACCGCCGTCGCCAAGGCGCTCGACTTCGTGCGCCAGATCAGGAAGACCCCGATCGTCGTCAACGACGCGCGCTTCTTCTATGCCAACCGCTGCATCATCCCCTACATCAACGAAGGCATCCGCATGGTCGCCGAAGGGGTGGAACCGGCGCTGGTCGAGAACGCGGCCAAGCTTGTCGGCATGCCGCTCGGGCCGCTGCAACTGGTCGACGAAACCTCGATCGACCTTGGCGTGAAGATTGCCAGGGCGACCAAGGCCGCGATGGGCGCGGCCTATCCCGACGACGCGGTGGACGCCGTGCTGTTCGCGATGGCCGACAAGGGGCGCCTTGGCCGCAAGGCCAATGCAGGCTTCTACGCCTATACTGACAAGGGCGAGCGGACCGGCCTCTGGGATGGCCTTGCCGATGCCTGGCCCATAGCCGAGGACCAGCCCTCGCTGACGGACGTGCAGCACCGCCTGCTGATGGCACAGGTGCTGGAGGCGGTCCGCGCGCTGGAGGAAGGCGTGCTGACCGACATCCGCGAAGGCGATGTCGGCGCAATCCTTGGCTGGGGCTTTGCGCCGTGGTCGGGCGGGCCGTTCAGCTGGCTCGACATCATCGGCGCGGCCCGGGCGGTCGAGATCTGCGAGGGCCTGACCGCCCGCCACGGCGCGCGCTTCACCACGCCCGCGCTGCTGCGCGACCTCGCGGCGAAGGGTCAGACCTTCTACGGCCGTTTCGGCACCGCCGCGAAAGCCGCCTGAGGACAGGAAACGGGGGGCTGTCCGCCCCCCGCACCCCCCGAGGATACTTGCGCAAGGATGATGTCAGGCCGCGGCCTTGCGGGTAGACCGGAACAGGATCAACAGCCCCGCCGCGACGATCAGGCAGATCCCCAGGACGGCTTGCAGGCCCAGAACCTCGCCCCATATCGCCCAGGTCCAGATCGCGCTGGTGGGCAGGATTGCATATTCGAACACCGACACGCGCGTGGCTTCCGCGATCTGATAGGCCCAGACCATCAGTCCCACCCCCAGAAGCGACCCGGCCGCCTGCACGAAGACCCAGAACAGGAAGGTCCGGTCCGGCGTAACCCAGCCGCGCAGCACAAAGCCTGCCGGCCCTTCGGGCGCGGCGATGCCGGCCATTGCAAGCACCGCCATGCCGAGACAGCCGATCAGGCCAAGCGCCACGAAGAAGCCGAGCGTAAGCGTCTCGGGCGCCTCACCCGCGCACCAGCGACGGGTGGCGATATTGCCCATCGCATAAAGCGCCCCGGCCGCGACCGGCAGCACGGTGGCAAGCCCGATCCCCTCGCCGCCTTCGGGGCCCAGCACCAGCAGCACCCCCAGAAAGCCGATGGCAACGGCCAGGATGCGGAACGGCCCGATGTGCTCGCCATAGGCAAAACGCGAGATCAAGAGGACGAAGATCGGCGCGGTGAACAGGGCCGCGGCCACCTGTGCCACCGGCAGGAAGGCGAGCGAGCCGAAGTAGAAGACCATCGCCAGCCCGTGGATCGCGCTGCGCGCCGCAACCGCCCGCAGGTTCTTCGGCCGGATCCTCAGCCCGAGCGGCACCATCAGCACTGCCACGATGACCAGCACCATCGCCGAGCGTGTGGCATGAAATTGCCACAGCCCGTGATGCTGGGCGATGACCTGCACGAAGTTGTCGGTAAAACCGATGATCGTGGCATAGGCCAGGATCGCCAGCGCCGCGGTCAGCGTCCGGTTGACGGGCAGGTCAGAGGGAACAGAGGTCATGTGAGGTTACCCTTTCCCCCGCTCTGTCGCATGTCTGGCCGGATCGGGCGAGCCTGTCTGCGACATGGGCAGGGGGGCGGGCGTTTTTCAGGTATCGGAATGGTAGCCATGTGCCCCGCTTGACTTGCCCATGCCGTTCCCACGTTCCGTCGGGCGGGGTTCACCCCGCCGCGCTTGCCGCATTCATCGTTCACCCGCCCAAGCCAGAAGACTAACAAATCAACAACTAGGCATTAAGACATTGAAATCGCCTCACTAATTGAAACGTCCCATCGTGGGACGCCCCCGATCCCCCCACTTCCCAAGGGACGGCCCCCGGTCTATATCGCCCCCATGACCCAGAACCCGCCGAACCTCCGCCCCGACCT
>JBJOQI010000206.1:0-7134 GCA_046050045.1 Pseudomonadota bacterium
GACGGTGCGGCCTTTTTGGCGCGGGCCTTCGGCTTTCTGGGGCTTTGACGGCACCCTGCCCGGTGTCTCCCGTCAAGGCAGCATGACGGCAGGCGAAGCCCCGGCGTCGGACTTCGGGTCCCTAGGGACGGGGGCCAGGGCCACAGGCCTGCAGCCCGGTCAGCCCCTCAGGTCCTCAAGATAGATCCGCACCGCGTCCTGCACGTGGCGGAAGCGGTCGCCGCCCAGGTGCTTGCCGCCGAACCAGCGCGTCACGACGACGATATGGTCGCGCAGGCCCTCTCGGTCGAGCATCCGCAGGATGACCATGCCCGCGCCCGCCTCGCCGTCGTCGTTCTTCAGCGCGCCCTCGTCGCAGATCAGCGCCCAGCTGTTGTGGGTGGCCTTTGCGAACTTCTTCACGTTCTTCAACTCGGTCACAAAGGCCTTCGCCTCTGCCTCGGACCGGCAGGGGCCGCCAGAGACGGCGTATTTCGACCCCCGGTCGCTGATGATGCCGTCGAGAATGCGCATGTGAAGGGCCTAGAGCGGTCGGAACAGGGCGGCAAGCCCGTTTGCGCCGCTGCGGGCCGCTGCTATAGCGCGGGCAATGTCCCGTCCGGTCTCGCCCTACCTTGCCCCCGGCTTCTATGACGACGCGCTGGCGCGCGGTCGGCACCGCGACATCGTGGGCGGGCGCTGGGACGAAACCGGCCGGGTGCAGATGCAGCTGCTGCGCGAGGCCGGGCTGCTGCCGCAGCACCGCCTGCTCGACATCGGGGCCGGATCGCTGCGGCTGGGGGTCAAGGCAGTGCCCTACCTCGATCCAGGGCACTACTGGGGCACGGATGCCTCTGCCGCGCTGATGCGCCGGGGGTGGGAAGTGGAACTGGCCGACAAGGACAGGCTGCCCCCCGGCCAGCTGGTCGAGGACAGCGATTTCGCCCTGCCAGGCATTCCGCCCGGGATCGACTTTGCCATCGCCTTCGGCGTCTTCACCCACCTGCCCGCCGCCTGCCTTGACGCCTGCCTGACCGCGCTGCGCGACCGCTGTCCGCGGCTGACGGCCGTCCTCTTCACGGTCTTCCTTGCGCCCGACGACCCGGCCGGACCGCACCGGCAGGCCGACGGCGTGGTCACCCACCCCGACCGCCCCCCCTATCACCGCCCGGCGGGAGAGGTGATCGCGGCGGCAGCCCGCGCGGGTTTCGACGCGGCCTTCCGCCCGGCGCTGCTGCCACGGGGCCAGGCACTCTGCCTTGCCCGGCCCTGCTGATTCGGGACGCTTGCGCTAACAGGATTCGGGGCGCATCGCGTCATGTGATCACACCTTTTCTGCCTGTGATCACAGAATGTCGATTTCCACGCATTCCCCTGACTCGCGGGCATATTTCCGTTTGCGCGGGGGGCGTGCCATGCCATTCAGCCGCTGCGACACCACCGGACAAGGGGCGGCCCATGAACATCCATGAATATCAGGCCAAGGCACTGCTGCGCAGCTATGGCGTTCCGGTCTCGGACGGCCGCATCGTGCTGCGCGCCGAAGACGCAAAGACCGCCGCGGGCGAGATCGACGGGCCGATCTGGGTCGTGAAATCGCAGATCCACGCGGGCGGCCGCGGCAAGGGCAAGTTCAAGGAGGCCGAGGCCGGCGAAAAGGGCGGCGTGCGGATCACCAGGTCGGTGGGCGAGGCTGCGGCCGAGGCCGCGAAGATGCTGGGCCGGACGCTTGTCACCATCCAGACCGGCGCCGCCGGCAAGGTCGTGAACCGCATCTACATCGAAGACGGAACCGACATCGCCAAGGAACTGTACCTCGCGCTGCTGATCGACCGGAAGACCAGCCGCATCTCCTTCGTCTCCTCGACCGAGGGCGGCATGTCGATCGAGGACGTGGCCCATGACACGCCCGAAAAGATCCTGACATTCGACGTCGACCCTGCCACCGGCATCCAGCCGTTCCACGGCCGCCGCGTCGCCTTCTCGCTTGGCCTCGAAGGCAAGCAGGTCAAGCAATGCGTCGACCTGATCAACAAACTCTACCGCGTCTTCGTCGAGAAGGACGCCGAGATGATCGAGATCAACCCGCTGGTCATCACGACAGACGGCGACCTGAAGTGCCTCGACGCCAAGATGGGCTTCGACAACAACGCACTCTACCGCCAGCCCGACATCATGGCGCTGCGCGACGAGACCGAGGAAGACCCCAAGGAACTTGCCGCCTCGAAGTTCGACCTGAACTACATCGCGCTTGATGGCGAGATCGGCTGCATGGTGAACGGCGCGGGCCTTGCGATGGCCACGATGGACATCATCAAGCTTTACGGCGCGGAACCGGCCAACTTCCTCGACGTCGGCGGCGGCGCCACCAAGGAAAAGGTGACCGAGGCCTTCAAGATCATCACCTCGGACCCGAACGTGAAGGGCATCCTCGTCAACATCTTCGGCGGCATCATGCGCTGCGACATCATCGCCGAGGGCATCATCGCCGCGGTGAAGGACGTGGGCCTCAAGGTGCCGCTGGTCGTGCGGCTCGAGGGCACGAACGTCGATCTGGGCAAGAAGATCATCAAGGACAGCGGCCTGAACGTGATTGCCGCCGATGACCTGCGCGACGGCGCGGAAAAGATCGTCAAGGCGGTCAGGGGCTGATTATGTCCGAAGCCCCGCGCGCCTGTCCCTCCTGCGCCGGCACGGCCGCCACGCGGCTCGATGCCTATTCGCCGGACGGCTGGGACGTGGTGCGCTGCGATGCCTGCGCTTTCGTCTACCTGCGCAACCCCCCGCCCTACGAGGCGCTGGAAGAAGATTTCGCCTGGGAAAAGACCTACGAGGCCAAGAAGGAAAAGGGCGGCTCGACCTCGTTTTCGGCCACCAACCGGGCGCTGCGACAAAAGCTCCGCATCCGGCCGGGCCGGCGCAGCGAACGCGCCTATACCCGCGCCTTCGGGTCGGGCCGGGTGCTCGACGTGGGCTGCGGCGACGGGGCGCGGATCGGTGCACCGATGGTGCCCTACGGGATCGAGCTGTCCCGCGCGCTCTGGGCCGAGGCCGATGCGCGGATGCGCGACAGGGGCGGCTACTGCCTGCACGCCGCCGGGGCCGAGGGCATCTGGCAGTTCGACGAAGGCTTCTTCGACGGGATCGTGATGTTTTCCTATCTCGAGCACGAGGCCAACGTCGCCCGCGTGCTCGACGGTGCGTTCCGCGCGCTGAAACCCGGTGGCGCCGTCTTCGTCCGGGTGCCGAACTTCGGATCGGTCAACCGCCGGGTGATCGGGCCGAAATGGTGCGGCTTCCGCTACCCCGACCATGTCAACTACTTCACCCTGTCCAGCCTGCGCCAGGTCGCGGCCCGGGCCGGGTTCGAGACCCGCCTCGTGAACCGGCTCAACCTCTGGTTCGATGACAACATCCAGGTGCTTCTGACGAAGCGCCCCGCGGCCTAAGGAGCGTTCCCCCAATGTCCGTCCTCGTGAACAAAGACACCCGCGTGATCTGCCAGGGCTTCACCGGCAGCCAGGGCACCTTCCATTCGGAGCAGGCCATCGCCTACGGCACGAAGATGGTCGGCGGCGTCACCCCGGGCAAGGGCGGGACCGACCACCTCGGCCTGCCGGTCTTCGACTCGGTCCACGAGGCCGTGGCGAAGACCGGCGCGAACGCGAGCGTGATCTACGTGCCGCCGCCCTTCGCGGCCGACTCGATCCTGGAAGCCATCGACGCGGAAATCCCGCTGGTCGTCTGCATCACCGAAGGCATCCCGGTGCTGGACATGATGCGGGTCAAGCGCGCGCTCGGCGGGTCGAAGACCCGGCTCATCGGGCCGAACTGCCCGGGCGTGCTGACGCCCGGCGAATGCAAGATGGGGATCATGCCCGGCTCGATCTTCCGGCGCGGCTCGGTCGGCGTCGTCAGCCGGTCGGGCACGCTGACCTACGAGGCGGTCAAGCAGACCTCGGACGTGGGTCTTGGCCAGTCGACGGCGGTGGGCATCGGCGGCGACCCGATCAAGGGCACCGAACACATCGACGTGCTCGACATGTTCCTGAACGACCCAGAAACCCAGTCGATCATCATGATCGGCGAGATCGGAGGCAGCGCCGAGGAAGAAGCGGCCGAGTTCCTGAAGGACCAGAAGAAAAAGGGCCGCTGGAAACCCGTCGCGGGCTTCATCGCGGGCCGCACGGCGCCCAAGGGCCGCCGCATGGGCCATGCCGGTGCCATCGTCTCGGGCGGCAAGGGCGACGCGGAGAGCAAGATCGAGGCGATGAAAAGCGCCGGCATCATCGTGGCCGACAGCCCCGCAGGGCTGGGCGAGGCCGTGCTGAAGGCCATCGGGTAAGGTCAGGGGGGCCGGGGCAAGCCACATGCCGCTCTTTCGTGCAGCCAATGCCATCCACCTGTTCGCGCATGTCCCGAAATGCGGCGGCGCGTCGGTCGAGGCCTATCTGCGCGATCGCTTTGGCGAGCTCGGCTTTCTCGACACCCGCCGCTATGACCGCCCGTCCTGGGCGATGTGGACGCGAACCTCGCCGCAGCATGTGCCGACCGCTGCGCTGGCGCGGCTGATCCCGTCGGGCTGGATCGCCTCGTCCTTTGCCATCGTGCGCCATCCGGTCGACCGCCTTGTCAGCGCCTACAACCATTGCATCGACCCGCAGGCCGTCCTGCCCGCCGGGCTGTCGATCGAGGAGTGGTTCGAGGAGTTCCTGCTGATCAGCCGCCGCAACCCCTGGCTTTACGATGGCCACCTGCTTCCCCAGACCGATCTGGTGCCCGAGGGTGCCACCTGGTTCCGGCTGGAAGACGGGCTCGGGCCGGTCGTGGCGCATCTCGACCGCCTGGCGGGCGATGCCGGCGGGCCGCGCAGCATCGGCCACAGCCGCCACAGCGCCGCAGCCACCGGCCTGCGCAAGGAAACCCGGCGCCTCTCGCCCCGGCTGCTCGCGCGGCTCGAGGCGCATTATGCCGCCGATTTCGCCCGCTTCGGCTATGCGCCGGATGCCGACCGCGCCTTCGACCTGCTGATCCCGCAGCGCGACCCTGCCCATGACCGGCAATTCGATGTCCCCCGGCAGGTCCGCTCGCTGACCTTCCGCCGCTTCTGGCGGCACCGTGTCCGCGCCCTGCGCGAGGTGCTGCCATGTTCCGTTCGTCCAACATTTTCCCGCGCTCAAGGAGGGGCAGGTCCGCCTGCCGTTGCACCCCATGACCGACCAGACCCCCAACGACGCCTTCCATGCCTCGTCCTTCCTGCAAGGGACGAACGCCGATTATGTCGAGCAGCTTTACGCGAAATATGCCGCCGACCCCGGCAGCGTCGATGGCACCTGGGCTGCCTTCTTCGCCGCGCTGGGCGACAGCGAGCGTGACGCGCGGACCGGCGCGCAGGGCGCAAGCTGGGCGCGGGCCGACTGGCCGCCCACCCCGTCCGACGACCTGACCGCCGCGCTGACCGGCCTCTGGCCCGCCGCGCCCGAGGCGAAAGGCGTCGAAGGCAAGATCCGCGCCAAGGCCGCCGAAGCAACGACACAGACCGGGGCCCCGGTCAGCGAAGACGCGATCAAGCGCGCCGTGCTCGAGTCCGTCCGCGCGATCATGATCATCCGGGCCTACCGTATCCGCGGCCACCTTGCCGCCGATCTCGACCCGCTGGGCATTGCGCCCAAGGACCCGCACCCCGAGCTTGACCCGGCCTCCTACGGTTTTGCCGAGGCCGACATGGACCGGCCGATCTTCATCGACAAGGTTCTGGGTCTCGACTTCGCCTCGATGCGCCAGATCATCGACATAGTGCGGCGCACCTACTGCGGCACCTTCGCGCTGCAATACATGCACATCTCGGACCCCGAACAGGCCGCTTGGCTGAAGGAACGCATCGAGGGCTACGGCAAGGAGATCGCCTTCACCCGCGAGGGCCGCAAGGCGATCCTCAACAAGCTGGTCGAGGCCGAGGGCTTCGAGAAGTTCTGCCATGTCAAGTTCATGGGCACCAAGCGCTTCGGCCTTGACGGCGGCGAGGCGCTGATCCCGGCGATGGAGCAGATCATCAAGCGCGGCGGCGCGCTGGGCGTGAAGGAAATCGTCGTGGGGATGCCGCACCGCGGCCGCCTGTCCGTCCTCGCCAATGTCATGGGCAAGCCCTACAAGGCGATCTTCAACGAATTCCAGGGCGGCAGCTTCAAGCCCGAGGACGTGGACGGCTCGGGCGACGTGAAGTACCACCTCGGCGCCTCGTCGGACCGCGAGTTCGACGGCAACAAGGTCCACCTGTCGCTGACCGCGAACCCCAGCCACCTCGAGGCGGTGAACCCCGTCGTCCTTGGCAAGGTCCGCGCCAAGCAGGACCAGCTGAACGACCAGACCGACCGCACGGCGGTGCTGCCGATCCTGCTGCACGGCGATGCGGCCTTTGCCGGTCAGGGCGTGGTGGCGGAGTGTCTGCAACTGTCGGGCATCAAGGGGCACCGTTCGGGCGGCTGCATCCATATCATCGTGAACAACCAGATCGGCTTTACGACGGCGCCGCATTTCTCGCGCACCTCGCCCTATCCGACCGACATCGCGCTCATGGTCGAGGCCCCGATCTTCCACGTCAACGGCGACGACCCCGAGGCCGTGGTCCACGCCGCCAAGGTCGCGACCGAGTTCCGCCAGAAGTTCCACAAGGACGTGGTCATCGACATCTTCTGCTACCGCCGCTTCGGTCACAACGAAGGCGACGAGCCGATGTTCACCAACCCGGCGATGTACAACCGAATCCGCAAGCAAAAGACCACGCTGCAGCTTTACACCGAACGGCTGGTCAAGGATGGTCTGATCCCGGAAGGCGAGATCGAGGATATGAAGGCTGCCTTCCAGGCCCGCCTGAACGAGGAATACGAGGCCGGCAAGGACTACAAGCCCAACCGCGCCGACTGGCTGGATGGCCGCTGGAAGCAGTTGACCACCAAGGACCTGAACAATTACCAGCGCGGCGAAACCTGGATCAAGCCCGACACCATGGCCGAAGTCGGCGCCGCCCTGACCCGCATCCCCGACGGCTTTGACATGCACAAGACCGTCATCCGCCAGCTGGACGCGAAAAAGGAAATGTTCGCCAAAGGCGAGGGCTTCGACTGGGCCACGGCCGAGGCGCTGGCGTTTGGGTCC
>JBJOQI010000207.1:0-6691 GCA_046050045.1 Pseudomonadota bacterium
GCCGTTCTGGTCGGACCGCCCGACGGGCTGAAGGCCTTTGAACTGCTGGATACCGCGCCGGACCTGCGCCGGACCTATGTCTCGACCCGGATGAGGGAAATCGGCCTAGGGGTTGCCCTGCCAAACGCGGCCACCGACCCGATCTGGGTCATCACGACGGCCTCGGGGTGCTGAGGCTCAGACCTCGACCCAGATGGTCACGGGGCCCTGGTTGACAAGCGAGACATCCATGTCGGCCCCGAATTCGCCATTGGCCACAGTCACGCCCTGGGCGCGCAGGCGGTCCGAGAACAGCTCGTAGAGCCTGCGCCCGTCATCGGGCGGCGCGGCTGCCGAAAAGCCGGGGCGGTTGCCGCGCGAGGTATCGGCGGCAAGCGTGAACTGGCTGACGACCAGCGCGGCGCGGTGGGTGTCGAGCAGCGACAGGTTCATCTTGCCCGCCGCGTCGCGGAAGATGCGCAGTTTTGCGATCTTTTGCGCCAGCTCGTCGGCCTTGGCGTCGGTGTCGCCCTGCATCGCGCAGACAAGGATCAGAAGACCCGGCCCGATCTCGCCAAGCCTGCGGCCGGCGACCGAGACGGCGGCGCTGCTGACCCGCTGGACGAGTGCCCTCATCCCAGCTCGTGCGCCCAGGGCGGGTTCGCGCCGGGGCGCGAGACGGTGACGGCGGCGGCACGGACGCCCATCGTCAGGGCAGCGTCCAGTGCAGCGGGCGACAGGGCCGCAAGGCCCGGCTTGGTCAGCACACCCGCCGCGCGGAAGGCTGCAAGCACACCGGCATTGAAGGTGTCACCTGCCCCGACCGTATCGGCCACGGTGACCTTGACGGCGGGGATGAAGCGGTCCTCGGTCGCGGTGACGGCGCGCGCGCCCTTCGAGCCTTCGGTGATGAACACGACCTTGGGTCCGCGCGCGACAAGGCCGCGGGCAAAGCCGACAAGGTCGGAATGGCCGAAGACCTTTTCGATCTCTTCGTCAGCCAGCTTGACGATGTCGGCCTTGGCCATCATCCGATCGACCCGGGCCATGTAGCGGGCCTTGGTGCCGGGGTTCAGCGCCTCTTGCGCATCGACGAAGAGCGCGCGGAAGTTCGGGTCGATCATGGTCGGGCGGCGCGCGGCCTCGCGCGTCTGCAGTGCCTCGTAGGTCGAGGCGGCGGGATCGTTCACCAGCGAGATGCCACCGAAGAACAGCGCCTCGACCGAGGCGGGCAGGTCCGGCAGGTCGCTCTCGGCCAGCATCCGGCCGGCGGTGTTCTCGTCGTAGAAGGCGTAGGTCGCATGGCCGTCGACAAGCTTGACGAAGGCGATGGTGGTCGGGCGGCCCGAGCGCGCGGCAAACCGCATGTCGACCCTGGAGGCGGCAAGCGTATCGGCCAGCAACGTGCCGAAGAGGTCGGTCGAAAGGCCCGAGAAGAAACCGGACGGGACGCCCAGACGGCCAAGCGCGATGGCGGTGTTGAAGACCGCGCCACCGGCATAGGGGGCAAAGGATGCCTCGCCCTGGGTGGACTGGCGGGGCAGCATGTCGATCAGGGCTTCGCCGCAGCTCAGGATCATTCGTCGTCCCCCTCCCAAGGGTCAGCGTGGATGGTTCCTGTTAGCGGGAACATGCGCGTCCCGCAACGCCGCCGTTGACCGGAGTTTCGGACCGGCAGGCCGCAGGCGGGTCAGCTTTCGCCGCCCAGAAGTTCCGCGGCGATGGCCTCGACCACGGGGCGCGCTTCGGCCAGGGACATGCCGGGGCGCAGGCGGCGGTCGTAGAGGATGCGCAGCATCAGTTCGTCCTGCCGGGTCAGCAGCGCGAATTCCTCGTCATCGTTGAAGATCGAGGGGCGCGCCGCCGGGCTGTCGTTGGCCAGGCCCAGGCCTTGCGCCATTTCCTCGTGAATGCAGGACAGGCGCAGAAGATCGGGATGCTCGCCCCGGATGACGGCGAGCGCGCGGGTATAGGCCGGATTGCCGCCCGGCGAGAAGGCGAAGACGATGCAGTAGGTCGTCGGATGCATCTCGGTGATCGCCTCGATGGCCGAGCGGTCGATGCCGGGCACCAGCCGCGAGACATAGGGACCGATGGCCTCGCGTTCATCCTCGTTCAGGATCAGGACGTGAAAGTTGGGCCGCACCGGATCGACCCGGATGGCAAGGCCGGTCAAAGTGGACAGGCGCTGGCCAAAGGCCGCGATGTTGCCGCGGTCGGTTGCGCGCTGTGCCGCGGGGACCGAGGGGCCGAAGTCGATGCCGATGCGCAGCGGCTGTTCCCAGCGCCGCAGACGGCTTTCGGTGGTGCGCGCGACAAACCGGCCCGGTCCGGCGACATATTCGTCAAAAAGGGCGATGCGCAGGAAGTTCTCGGCCAGATCATCCGGCCCGAAAGGCGTGTCGCGCCCGCCCGGATCGGTCCGCAGCAGGCCCTGCGAGCGCAGGTTGCGTTCGATCCGCGCGTAATAGGCGCGCGACTGGATGCTGGCCTCGGAGGGGGCGGTCACGCCCTCGTTGCCGGGAAAGACCGGAGCGCCGGGCTGAACCTCTGGCGGGGGCACGACAATCGGGCCCTGGGCACCGGGCTGACAGGCCGCCAGCAGCATGCCGAGCGCAAGCGAGAGGGTCAGTCGGAGCGGGGCGGAATGCATCTTCTGCGCGGGTCAGGCCTGTTTCTGCTCGGGCACGGCCAGAACCCTGGCCGCGGAACGCGTTCCGCCGCCCGCGCCCCACCGCTTGGCGCAAGAGTGGCACGGGCCGGGCCGATGCGAAAGCCCCGAGGGCAGGCGGGGCCGAAGTTTTCGGTCAGCCGCGCCCCGATCCGCCCTTGCCGCCCGATCCGCCCTTGCCGGCAGGCGCACCCCGGCGCGGCCCGCCGGTCCGCGGCGCATCGCCCTTTGCCCCGCCTGCCGGTCGTGGTTTGCCAAAGGGCTTACGATCGCCTGCAGGGCCACCTGCGGCAGCGCGCGGCTTGCCATAGGGTTTGCGGTCGTCGCCTGCGCCGGACGCAGCACGCGGCTTGCGGTCGAAGCTGCGCGGGGCCTCGCCATCCTCGCGCGGTTTGCGCGGGGCATAGGGCTTGCGGTCGTCGCCTGCGCCCGAAGCTGCGCGCGGCTTGCCATAAGGTTTGCGGTCGTCGCCCGCGCCGGACGCAGCGCGCGGCTTGCCATAGGGCTTGCGGTCGTCCCCCGCGCCGGACGCAGCGCGCGGCTTGCCATAGGGCTTGCGGTCGTCGCCCGCGCCCGCCGCAGCGCGCGGCTTGCCATAGGGCTTGCGGTCGTCGCCCGCGCCGGACGCGGCGCGCGGCTTGCCGTAGGGCTTGCGGTCGAAACTGCGCGGGGCCTCGCCATCCTCGCGCGGTTTGCGCGGTGCATAGGGTTTGCGGTCGTCGCCCGAACCCGACGCAGCGCGCGGCTTGCCAAAGGGCTTGCGGTCGTCACCCGCGCCAGGCGCGGCGCGCGGCTTGCGGTCATAACTGCGCGGGGCCTCGCCATCCTCGCGCGGCTTGCGCGGGGCATAGGGCTTGCGGTCGGCCCGGTCGCCGCGGGGGTTGCGGTCGGGCCGCCGCGGAGCCTCGTCCGCGACCTCACCAGAGGCCAGGGCGCCGAGCTGGTCGCGCAGGACGCGGGCCTTCACTTCAAGAACCTCGCCCGGTTTCATCAGGTTCAGCCGGAAGGGTCCGTAGCTGACCCGGATCAGCCGGTTCACCACCAGCCCGACCTCGGACATGGCGCGGCGGATCTCGCGGTTCTTGCCCTCGCGCAGGCCCACCGTCAGCCAGGCATTCGCGCCCTGCTGCTTGTCGATGGAGATCTCCATCGGCAGAAAGCTTTCCTCGACACCCTCGGCACTTTTCACCGTCACGCCAGACCGCAGGGGTGACAGCAGCTCGTCGGTCGGACGCCCGTTCACCCTGACCCGGTACTTGCGAAGCCAGCCCGTCTCGGGAAGTTCAAGCCGCCGCTTCAGCGCGCCGTCGTTGGTCAGCAGCAATAGCCCCTCGGAGTTGAGGTCGAGCCGACCCACGCTCATTACCCGCGGCATGCCGTCGGGCAGCGATTCAAAGACCGTCTGGCGGCCCTTTTCATCCTTTTCCGACGTCACAAGCCCCAGCGGTTTGTAGTAGAGCCAGAGCCGCGTGGCCTGCGGCGCGTCGATCGGCTTGCCGTCGAGCGTGACCTTGTCGCCTGCCGCCACGTCGAGCGCGGGCGAGGTGATGACGGTCCCGTTCACGGCAACCCGTCCGGCGAGGATCAGCCGTTCGGCATCGCGGCGCGACGCGACGCCTGCGCGTGCCATGACCTTGGCGATGCGATCGTTTGCGCTGGGCTTGTCGGCCATGGTCCTTGGTCCCCCGGGATCGGAAGCGCCCCCCATAGCGGCAAACGCCGCGGGGGGGAAGTGGCTTGCGCGGCATCAGTCTTAGTCGCATGAAGGCGGGCATGAAACCGTTCATCAGCCACATGGATGCCGCGCTGGACGAGGCGCGGTCCGCGGGCGCGCGGGGCGAGGTGCCGGTGGGTGCCGTCGTGGTGGCCCCCGATGGCCGGATCGTGGCGCGCGCGGGCAACCGGACGCGCGAGCTGAACGACCCCACGGCCCATGCCGAGGTGCTGGCGCTGCGCGCGGCCTGTGCCGCCGCCGGGTCGGAACGGCTGCCGGGGCATGACCTCTACGTCACGCTGGAACCCTGCCCGATGTGCGCGGCCGCCATCGGTTATGCCCGCATCGGCAGGCTCTACTACGGGGCGGGCGACCCGAAGTCGGGTGGGGTGGCGCAGGGCGCGCGTGTCTATGCCCATCCGCAATGCCACCATGCGCCCGAAGTCTATGACGGGATCGCGGGCGAGGCCGCAGCAGAACTGCTGCGGGACTTCTTCGGCGACAGGCGCTGACCCGTCAGATCGCGGTGAAGGCGTTGTCGACGAAGAGATGCGCGCCATTCACGAAACTCGCCTCGTCCGAGGCCAGGAACAGCGCGGCGGCGGCAACCTCTTCCGGTTTGCCGATGCGGCCCTGCGCGGCCTTGATGGCGGCCTCGGACACGTCGACGCCCAGCGCCTGCAGGTCGCGCACCTCGCGCAGGCCGTGGGGCGTTTCGATGAAGCCGGGGCAGACGGCGTTGCAGCGGATGCCGCGGTCGCGGAACTCGACCGCGATGGCGCGGGCGAACATGTGCACCGCGCCCTTGGTGGTGTCGTACAGCACCTCCATCGGGGTTCCGGCGACGGCAGAGATCGACGAGGTGCAGACGATCGAGCCGCCGCCGGCGGCGATCATGCCGGGCAGGACGGCCCTGGTCATCAGGAACATCGACTTCACGTTCACCTCGTGCAGCCAGTCCCATTCCTCTTCGGTCGTCTCGAGGAAGGGTTTGATGACGATGGTGCCCGCGTGGTTGAACAGCACGTTCGCCGGGCCGTTGGCCCTGGTCGCGGCGGCGACGGCGGCGTCGACCTCATCGGCCTTTGACACATTGGCGGCCAGTGCGATGGCCCTGCCGCCCGCCGTGGCGATCAGGTGGGCGCGGTCCTCGGCCGCCTGCAGGTTGCGGTCGATGATGGCGACCGTCGCGCCTTCGGCGGCAAACAGCGACGAGGCCGCCCCGCCCATGCCGGTCGCCCCGCCCGAGATGATGGCGACCTTGCCGCCCAGCCGATTGCCCATGTCCGTCCCCCTCCCCGTGTTCCCTGACGCGCAGTCTTGCAAGGGCGGGCCAGAAAGAGAAGGGGGCGGGATGCCGCTCAGGGTGCGCGTTCGGCGCTCCAGCCGTCACTGCAGGACACTGCCCTGAACCGGATGGCGCAGGTCGCCGCCGACCCGTCGGGCAGGGAAAAGGTGAAGCGATAGCCGAACGTGATGCCTGTGCCGCTGACAATCGCCGCTTCCCCCGTGGCCGCGGGCTTGCCGGGCTGCTGGACCGGAATGCGCGCCCCATCGCGCCGGAGCGCGCTGAAGGGGTGGGCGGCTATTTCGGACAGCGCCATGGACGAGCCGGTGTTGGCCGCGATGAACCAGCCAATCGCAAGCACGATCAGGGCGACGGGAATCCATTTGCGCATCTTGGGCCTGCCCGGACATGAAGAGGGGCGCCATGCGGCGCGGTGACCTGATATCAGGTCGTCGCCCGTTCTGCCATCTGGCCCGGAGACGGCCGCGACCCGCGTTCCCGCCTTCTGGAATGAAAAGAGAAGGGGGCACCGAAGCGCCCCCTGCATCTTTCTTGCCCAAGTATCCTCGGGGGTCCGGGGGCAGACAGCCCCCGGCATTCGCGATCAGTTCCGCGAGCGGTCGACCATCTTGCCCTTGGAAATCCAGGGCATCATGGCGCGCAGCTTCTCACCGACCTTCTCGATCTGGTGTTCGTCGTTGATCCGGCGGGTTGCCTTGAAGAAGGGCTGGCCGACGGCGTTTTCCTGCATGAAGTCGCGGACGAACTTGCCGGTCTGGATGTCGCGGAGAACCGCCTTCATCCGGGCCTTGGTCTCGTCATAGGGCAGGATGCGCGGGCCCGAGACATACTCGCCGTATTCGGCGGTGTTCGAGATCGAGTAGTTCATGTTGGCAATGCCGCCTTCGTAGATCAAGTCCACGATCAGCTTCACTTCGTGCAGGCACTCGAAATAGGCCATCTCGGGCTCGTAACCCGCCTCGACCAGGGTTTCAAAGCCCATGCGGATCAGTTCGACCAGACCGCCGCACAGCACGGC
>JBJOQI010000208.1:0-20494 GCA_046050045.1 Pseudomonadota bacterium
ATCCGCCAGCCCCTGACCGCGCCAGTCGATGATCAGCGTGGCATACCCCGCCTTGCCCATCGCGGTTGCGACGTGGGCGTATTTCTCGATGTATTCGGTCCGGCCCGGAAACATCAGGACGGTGCCGCGACTGCCTTCGCGCCAGATGCCGACGCGGATGCGCAGGCCATCCTGCGCGCGGATGTAATGGGCCGAGGCCGCTTCGGCCCCGGGCGCCACGTCGGAATAAAGCGGCGCGGCCTCCATCCCGTCAGGCCAGCGCCGCGCCAAGCTGCATGGCAAGGCCCATGCTGCCGTCCACCGACAGCTTGCCCTGCATGAAGGCGGCCGTCGGGTTCAGGTTGCCCGCCAGCATTGATTCGAAGGTATCGGCATCGGCCGTCAGCGTCACATCCGCCTCTTCGTCCGCGGCCCGCGCGCCCGAGGCGTCGAGCATGATTGCGCCTTCGCCCTCGATCACGAACTTGGCCAGACCGGAAAAGCCCGCCGGCAGCTTCTCGTTCAGGGCTGCCACCGCAGCGGTAATCACGTCGCTCATTCTGACCTCCGAAATGTGACTGGCGGGCACTCGCAATCCTGTGCCCATGCGATACATTGCCCTTATGCGCAGAGTGCAACGGTTTCTCAAATGTATCGTTGCGGCACTTGCCCTTGCAGGTGCCTCGTCGGCCCTTGCCGCGGACGAGGCCGAGATGGACGAGCTCTACCGCCGTCTGGCCGATCCCGCCAATGCCGAATGGGCGCTGGCGCAGTCCGACATCCTGCGGGAATGGTCGAAGTCCGGCTCGCCGGCGATGGACCTGCTGCTCAAGCGCGGGCGCGAGGCGATGGAGGCGGGCGACCTTGGCACCGCCATCGAGCACCTGACCGCGCTGACCGACCATGCCCCCGATTTCGCCGAGGGCTGGAACGCCCGCGCCACGGCCTTTTTCCTCGACGGCCAGTTCGGCCCCTCGGTCGCCGACATCGGCAAGACCCTGACGCTGAACCCGCATCACTTCGGGGCGCTGTCGGGGCTGGGCCAGATACTCGAGGAAACCGGCCGCAACGATGCCGCGCTGAAAGCCTATGAGGCGGCGCTGGCTATACATCCCCACATGGAAGGCATTAAGCAGGCGGTCGAACGCCTGACGCGCGAATCCCAGGGCACGGATCTGTAGGAATACGCCCCATGAATGCCCCGACGAGGATCGCGGCGGTCCTCGGGCCGACGAATACCGGCAAGACGCACTACGCCATCGACCGGATGCTGGCGCACCGGACGGGCGTGATCGGCCTGCCGTTGCGCTTGCTCGCGCGCGAGGTCTATGACCGCATCGTCGCCCTGCGCGGCCCTTCGGTCGTGGCGCTGGTCACGGGCGAGGAACGCATCGTCCCCGAGCGCACGCAATACTGGGTCTGCACGGTCGAGGCGATGCCCGACGGGATCGGCGCGGATTTCGTCGCGGTCGACGAGATCCAGCTGTGCGCCGACCCCGAACGCGGCCATGTCTTCACCGACAAGCTCCTGCACGCGCGCGGGCTGCACGAGACGCTGTTCCTGGGGTCCGAGGCGATGCGCGGCGCGATCCAGTCGCTGGTGCCGAAGGCCCAGTTCATGCGGCGCGAGCGGTTCTCGACCCTCACATGGGCCGGGTCGAAGAAGCTCAGCCGGATGCCGGCGCGCTCGGCCATCGTCAGCTTTTCGGTCGAGAACCTCTATGGCATCGCCGAGCTGATCCGCCGCCAGCGGGGCGGCTGCGCGGTGGTGATGGGGGCGCTCAGCCCGCGCACGCGCAATGCGCAGGTCGAGCTTTACCAGAACGGCGACGTGGATTTCCTGGTGGCGACCGACGCCATCGGGATGGGGCTGAACCTCGACATCGGGCATGTGGCCTTTTCGGCCACCTCGAAGTTCGACGGGCGGCGGGTGCGGCCGCTGTTCCCGCACGAGCTTGGCCAGATCGCGGGGCGGGCGGGGCGCTACATGCAGCCCGGCACCTTCGGCGTCACGGGCGAGGCCGGGCCGCTGGACGACGAGGTGATCGAGGCGATCGAGAACCACCGCTTCGCCGCGATCGACCGGCTGCAATGGCGCTCGACCGACCTTGAGTTCGGCACCGTCGACCGGCTGGTCGACAGTCTGGAGGCCGACCCGAAGGACGCACGGCTGGTGCGCGGTCGGGAATCCGACGACCTGAACGCGCTCAAGGCCCTTCGTGACTACCCCGAGAGGCGCGACCGCCTGCGCAGCCCGCGCGACGTGCGGCTTCTGTGGGATGTCTGCCGGATCCCCGACTTCCGCTCGATCAGCCAGGGCGAACACGCGACGCTGTTGCAGCGGATCTTCGGCTTCCTGCAGGACCGGGGAAATGTGCCGAACGACTGGCTCGCCGGCCAGATCGCGCGCATCGACCGGACCGAAGGCGACATCGACACATTGTCGAAAAGATTGGCGTTTATCCGCACATGGACCTATGTGGCCCAGCGTCAGGGCTGGGTCGAGGACGAAAGCCATTGGCGCGGCGAGACCCGCGCTGTAGAAGACCGCCTGTCGGATGCGCTGCACGCGCGCCTGACCCAAGCATTCGTGGACCGGCGGACAAGCGTTTTGCTCCGGCGGCTCAAGCAGAAGGAGAGCCTCGTGGCCGAGGTGAACGACAAGGGTGAAGTGACGGTCGAGGGCGAATTCGTCGGCCGTCTTGAAGGATTCCGGTTCCAGCGCGATGCCTCGGGATCGCCGGACGAGGCAAAGACGCTGGCCCGCGCGGCCTACGAGGCGCTGAAGCCCGAGTTCAGCCTGCGGGCGGACCGCTTCTACAACGCGCCCGATACAGAGTTCGACTTTACCGAACAGGGCGGCCTGATGTGGGGCAGCCATGCCGTCGGCAAGCTGGTGAAGGGCGCCGAGGCGCTGAAGCCGCAGGTCGAGGCCTTTGTCGACGAAGAGGCCGGGCCAGATGTCGCCGAAAAGGTGCGCCGCCGCCTGCAGCATTTCATCGACCGCAAGGTGGCCGCTCTGTTCGAGCCGCTCTTGGCGATGGAGGCCGACGAGGCGCTGACCGGGCTTGCCCGCGGCTTTGCCTTCCGCCTGCGCGAGGCGCTGGGCGTTCTGCCGCGCGAAGGCGTCGCGGCCGAGGTCAAGGCGCTCGACCAGGATGCGCGCGGGCTTCTGCGCAAGCATGCCGTGCGCTTCGGGCAGTTCACCATCTTCCAGCCCGCGCTGCTCAAGCCTGCGCCGACGCGGTTGCGGCTGGTGCTCTGGTCGCTGCACGAAGGCCTGTCGGTGTTCCCCGAAAGCCCGCCGCCGGGTCTGGTGACGATCCCGAACATCGCCGACGTGCCCAAGCAGCACTATACCCTGTCGGGCTATCACCCGGCGGGCGCCCGCGCGATCCGCATCGACATGCTGGAACGTCTGGCCGACATCCTGCGGACCAAGGACACCAAGGCCGGGTTCGAGGCGACGGCCGACATGCTGTCGATCACCGGCATGACGCTGGAGCAGTTCGCCGACCTGATGGGCGGGCTGGGCTACAAGGGCGAACGCGGCGAACGGCAGAAGGTCCGGGCCGAGATCCCCGTTCCTGCGCCCGTCGATGCCGACGCGCCGGTCAACCCGATCCCCGAGGAGGAATCGGTGCTTGTCGCGGAACCCGTCGAACCTGCCGAACCCGAGGTCGAGGTGTTCTATACCTTCACCTGGGCCCCGAAGCCCCGCGCGCCGCGTGGCGATCGGGGTGGCGACCGGGGCGGAGACCGGGCACGGGGCGGCAAGCTCGGCTCGGGCCTGCGCCCGCGGCAGGAAGGCGACCGCCCGAAGTTCGACGGCCCGAAGGGCGACGGACCGCGCGGCGACCGGCCCAAGCGCGACGGCGAGGGTCGGGGCGACAAGCCCTGGGCGAAGAACAAGCCGGGCTTCAAGGGCAAGGGCGACTTCAAGCGCGAGGAAAAGCCCCGCAGCTTCGAAAGCCGCCCGGAACGCCGCGACCGCATCGACCCCGACAACCCATTCGCCGCAGCACTTGCGGGTCTGCGCACCAAGACCTGAGCCTTGGGCGCAGGCGAGGACCGGGTCCGTCTGGACAAGTGGCTGTGGCACGCGCGCTTTGCCAAGTCGCGCAGCATTGCCGCGGCGCTGGTCTCGGGTGGCCATGTCCGGATGAACGGAACCCCCTGCGCCAAGCCGGCGCAGGCGGTCGGCCCCGGCGACGTGCTGACATTCCCGCAAGGATCGCGCATCCGGGTGGTGCGCATCCTCGCCCCCGGCCTGCGCCGCGGCCCCGCGCCCGAGGCACAGGGGCTTTACGAGGATATCACCGGTTAGTCCGGCCGCCCGTC
The DNA here is from genome assembly GCA_046050045.1 of Pseudomonadota bacterium. Classification (GTDB taxonomy): domain Bacteria; phylum Pseudomonadota; class Alphaproteobacteria; order Rhodobacterales; family Rhodobacteraceae; genus JAOADN01. The sequence continues at coordinate 4,321 of JBJOQI010000208.1, forward strand.
TTGCCTCTGCCTGCCTCTGCGTCTAGGTAACAACCCGGATCGCCAATGCGGGGCCCTGACCATGACCTATGTCGTCACCGACAACTGCATCGCCTGCAAGTACACCGACTGCGTGGAAGTCTGCCCGGTGGACTGCTTCTACGAAGGCGAGAACATGCTGGTCATCCACCCCGACGAATGCATCGACTGCGGCGTCTGCGAGCCGGAATGCCCCGCCGACGCGATCCGCCCCGATACCGAGCCGAACCTGGAAACCTGGGTCGAGTTCAACCGCAAGTATTCCGAGATGTGGCCGGTCATCACGCAGCGCAAGGATGCCCTGCCCGAGGCCAAGGAGCGTGACGGCGAGACCGGCAAGCTCGACAAGTACTTCTCGGAAGCCGCGGGCACGGGCGACTGATCACGTCGACTGACCGCCGGTTGCCACGGCCGATTCGGGGCGGGGGGCAAGTGTTCAGACACGGGGCGATTGCCCGTGACGCAGCGAAACGGCTGAAAACACAGGGTTTCTAAACCTTGTGATCCTGACATGCTAGGAATTGCCCGATTCTTTTGCTATATTCCCGTTACAAACTGGACAAAGGCAAATGAACGCCACCGCTTCTGGGGCTAGGCGGCGGTGCTTCCTGCGACAGAGTACATTGAACCGGGGGTCACTGACCCCTCGGGAATTCTGTGGCCCTGGAGGACGGACGTTCGCGCGCTGCCGCTTGAAACGGATGGGATGATGAAGAAGAACGACTTCCGACCGAACGATTTCGTGGTCTACCCGGCGCATGGCGTCGGCAAGATCATTTCGATCGAAGAACAGGAAATCGCCGGGATCCGGCTCGAACTGTTCGTGATCTCGTTCGAGAAGGACAAGATGACCCTGCGGGTTCCGACCCACAAGGCGACCGAGATCGGCATGCGCCAGCTGTCCTCGCCCGACATCGTGACCAAGGCGCTGGAAACGCTGAAGGGCAAGGCCAAGGTCAAGCGCGCGATGTGGTCGCGCCGGGCGCAGGAATACGAACAGAAGATCAACTCGGGCGACCTGCTGTCGATCGCCGAGGTCGTGCGCGACCTGCATCGGTCCGACGAGCAGCGCGAGCAGTCCTATTCCGAGCGTCAGCTGTACGAAGCCGCGCTCGACCGGCTGACGCGCGAGGTTGCGGCGGTGTCGGGCGTCGATGCAGCCAACGCCCAGAAAAAGGTCGACGACGTCCTTGTGACCCGCGCCGCCTGATCGCCTTCAGGCCCGGAACGCCCCAGACGCCGCGGATCGCCTCCGCGGCGTTTGTCATTCGGCTGCCGTGCGCGGCGGGTTCCTCGCCTCGGCCTGGGCGGTTGACCGGGTCAGCAGAGCGGTTTCCAGATCGCGGTTCAGCGACTTTGCCAGCGCCACGTATTCGGCATTCTCCTCGATCGGCACGCCCGCCTTCCAGACCTCGGCCAGCGACCGGACAGAGGCCCGGTCCATGTCGAAGAACAGACGTTCCAGCTCGAAGGCCTCGGTCTTGGAAAGGCCTACCGCCTCAAGCACATAGCGCCCGACCCGAAGGGACGAGTCGAACATCTCGCGCACGATGTCGTCGGCCCCGGCGCGGTACAGCTCGTAGACATGCTCGCGGTCATAGGCCCTGGCAATGATGTGCAGGTCGGGGCGCATCCTTCGGGCATAATCGACCAGCCGCAGCGTGGCCGCCCGGTCGTCCATTGCCGCGACCAGAACCTTGGCCTCGTTCAGCCCGGCGGCCTTCAGCAGGTCCGGCCGCGTCGGGTCGCCGTAATAGCCCTTGAAGCCGAACCGGCGCAGCAGCTGGATGGTCTTCAGGTCATTGTCGATGACCGTGGTGCGGAAGCCCGACGACGTGACCATCCGGTTCACCACCTGCCCGAAGCGCCCGATACCCGCGATGATGATCGCCTGCCGGTCCTCGATCTCGTCCTCGGGATGGGCTTCCGATTCCTCGGCCATGCGCTTCACGATGAAGTCGTGCAGGATGAAGAACAGCGGCGTCAGCAGCATCGACAGGGCGATCACCAGCATCAGCTTTTCGGCCACGGCCGTCGGCAGGATGCGCTGCGCCACGCCGAAGGACACCAGGACAAAGCCGAACTCGCCCGCCTGCGCGAGGCCCAGGGTGAACAGCCACTGATTGCGGGTCCGCAGGTGGAAGAGCCGCCCCAGCAGCCAGAGCACCGCCCCCTTGGCCAGCATCACCGCCAGTGTCAGCCCGATCAGCGTCAGCGGCTGTCCGAAGAGCAGCGCAAAGTTGATGCCCGCCCCGACGGTGATGAAGAACAGGCCCAGAAGCAGGCCCTTGAACGGCTCGATGTCGCTTTCGATCTCGTGCCGGAACTCGCTGTTGGCCAGCACCACGCCGGCCAGGAAGGTGCCAAGCGCCGGCGACAGGCCCACCATCTCCATCAGCGAGGCGATGCCCACCACGATCATCAGCGCCATCGCCGTGTTGATCTCGCGCAGGCGGGCGGCATTGATGAAGTGGTAAGCCGGACGGATCACGAACTGACCCGCCAGCACCACCGCCGCCACCGCGCCAAGCGTCGCCAGCGTCACGCCCCAGGCCGGCAGGTCCTGCAACAGGCCCGCGGCACCATGCGCAGCCGCGGCCGCGGCAATCGCGCGGGCCCCGGGCCGGGCCAGCAGCGGCAGCAGCGCCAGCATCGGGATGACGGCAATGTCCTGCATCAGCAGCACCGAAAAGGCGCTGCGGCCACCCGCCGTCTGCATCAGGCGCTTTTCCGACAGAGTCTGCAGCACGATTGCGGTCGAGGACAGCGACAGGATCGCCCCGATGGTCAGCGCCACGCCCGCCGACTGGCCGAGCGCCAGCCCGCCCGCAGCGATCACCGCGATGGTCAGCACGATCTGCAGGCCACCCAGCCCCAACAGCTTGTGCCGCATCGCCCAGAGCGCCTTCGGCTCCAGCTCCAGCCCGATCAGGAACAGCATCATCACCACGCCGAACTCGGCAAAGTGCTGCAGGTCCGCAGTTTCGGACCCGGCCAGCCCCAGCACTGGCCCGATCACGATCCCCGCCAGCAGATAGCCCAGCACCGAGCCGAGGCCGAGCCGCGCTGCAATCGGCACGGCTACGACCATGGCGGTCAGGTAGAGCGCGGACTGGAAGAGAAAGCTTTCCATCATCGGGTTCCGGCGTTGCGGATCTGCGGTCTTGCGGGTTGCGGGGCGGGGATGGCGCGGACCGGACCCGGATCGGGGCAGGCGTCGCGTCTGTCCGGCCAAGTTTAGGCAGACCCGGCCCCGGCCTGCAAGCAGGCGGGGCATCACAAGATGTAATCAGCTGTCGCGGATCATCTTCAGAACGATGGTGCGGCCGCCCTTGGTATAGCTCAGCTCGGCCTCGCCGATTGCAGCGACCTGCCCGCCGTCAAGCCGGTCGCCGACCTTGACGCGCAGGAACCGCCCGTTCGAGGTCCGCACCAGCGCCCGCCGGTCGCCGGACGAGCCGTAGACCCCGATCAGGTTGATCTTGCCCAGGTCGATGGCATTGGCGATCGTCGCCTGCTTGGCGACCGAGGCCCGGGTCGGGATATCGGGGGCGGCGGACACCGGTTCCGGCTCGTCGATCTCGGCCGAGGCCGCGGCGCTTGCCGTGGCATCGGCTGCGTCGGCGGGCCGCGCCTCGGGTGACGGGGTGTCGGCGCTGGCGGCCTCGACCGTGGGCGCAGGTTCGGCAGCGACCGCGGCGAGTGCGGCCTCCACGGCTGCGGAAACCGACGAGGGCCGCGACGAGGGGCGCTGCGAGCTTTCGACCGCCAGTCGCGTCGTGCCCTCGAATTGCGCAGGTTGCGCGGTGGCGGCTGCGGCGGCCGCGGCGGCAATCGCGTCTTCGGTGTCCTGCAACAGGGCGGCACGGGCGGTGATGACCTCGGGGCGCAGCCGGGGTTTCAGCGCGGCGTGGCGCGGGTCGGCTGGTCCGGGCAGGGGGGCAAGCGCTACCTCTGGCGTGACGGGCGGGGCAAGGCCTGCGTCGTCCTGTGCCGCCGCTCCGGCCGGGCGGGGCAGGGGACGGGTGGCCGGAATGCCCGGCAGGGGGGGCGGCAGGGCCGTGTCGGTCGCGGCGGCGGCAGGGTCAGCCCCGGCGCCGGCCGCCGGATCCGTCGTCGGCACGTCCGTGACTTCGGGCACCACCAGAACAGCCGGGGCCAGCCCTTCGGGGCGCGGCGCGGGGGCCAGCGGCGGCTTGCCCGCAAAGACGGTGTATCCCCCCGGCGCCAGCACGCCGTCGGGCGTCGGCACGACCAGCCCGTCCGGACCAAGGCGTACGAGCGAGCCGAAGGGAACCGGCGCGGCCTCGACCACGGGCGAGCGGTCGGCGGCGGCGGGCTGAACTTCGGGCAGGTCCGAAGGCCGCGCGGGCGGGGCGGCATCGCCGGCATCGCGGCGGATCGTCCGGGTGTCGGTATCGCCGGTCTGGCCGGGCGTTTCGCCCCAGACCGCGGCAGCCCCGGCAAGGGCCACGCTGTCCGCAGGCAGGGGCGAGGCCGCAGGCGCGGCATCCGGTGCAGCGGCGGCGGCAGTCTGGTCGGCGGGGGCCACGGGTTCAGCAACCGGGGCCGGTTCGGGTACCGCTTGCGGTTCCGGCTGGGCGGCGTCGGCCGGATCGGCTGCGGCGGCCACGCCCGCCGCGACGGCGCCCGCGACAACCGCCGCCGCAGTGTCGTCCTGCGGGGCAGCCGGTTCTGCCGCGCCGGCGTCGGATGTCGAGACGACCGGGTCGCCCGGGCCCTCGGTCCCCGGTGCCGGGGCGGCGGCCTGTTCCACGGCAGCCTCAGACGAGGTCTCATCCGGCGTGACCTCGTCGGCGGGAAGCAGATCGCTTTCCTCTTCCGGCGGCAGGACATCGCCGCTTTCCTCCGGGTCCGTCGACAGGCCGGGCTGCGCGTCGGGCGACGGCGCGGGATCGGTCTCGGGCCGGGCTGCCGGTGTCGGGCTGACGGTCGGCGCGGTCGAGCTGGCGATCTCGCCGGAAACTGCGGGGCTGTCTCCCTCGCCCAGGACCTGCGGCAACAGCGCGACCGCCGCCATGACGGCCAGCAGCGCCGCCGTCAGGATCAGCCCCAGATAGCGCGGCTTGCCGCCGACGCGCGCGTCGCCCCGCGCGCCGAAGATCGTCAATTCCTCGGCCTCCTGTGCGGGTGGCTTCGGGGTGCTGCGCAGGGGCTTGGGTTGCGCCGCCGCACTGGCCGCGCGCGCCAGGACCCGCCGCAACGCCGAGGATTTGCCCGCGGCCTTTGACTTGGGCGCCGCAGCCGCACCACGCGGCTCGGCCCGGATCGGGCGGGGCGGGGCGGCGGGCGACAGTGTTGCGGGGCCGGCCGAAGGGTCGGACACCTCGACGGGTTTCAGCGGCACCGGTGTCGTGACCGCGCCGGCCGGCGGCGCAGGCTCGCGCACAAGGGGCGGCAGGGTGCGGGCCGCAGCCTTGGCCCCGCGTCTGCGGCGCGAGGCAAAGGCAACCTTGGGCGGCCCCGCGGCTTCGTCGAGCGGCACCTCCGGCGCATCCACCCGCAGCGACCGCGCCGCTTCCGCGGGGTCGGGCAGGGCGGTCGCCTTGGTCTCTGTCACCGTCAGGTTTCCGGCGGGCGCGGCGGCAGTGTCGGCCAGCGCGGCGGCCAGCGCGTCGTCGATCGGATCGGCGGTTTCAGCCCCGGGCGCGGGGCTGTCATCGCCTGCGGGAGCCTCGGGCCCGCTTGCCTCGTCGGCGGGCAGGGCAGTCAGATCGTCGCCCGGTGCCGGTAGGGCGTCGGCCACAGGCAGCGGTTCGGGCGCGGCATCGGCGTCCTCTTCGGGGACCGGGGCCGCGGCGCCCGTCTCAGGGGCGACAGCCTCGGGCAGGGCGTCTTCCCCCGTCGCATCTTCCCCGGGGCCTTCCTGCCCGGTCAGGGTGGCGTCCGCCGTCGCCTCTAGGGCCCCCGCATTGTCCCCGGGTGCCTCGGCCGCAGCCGCGGCACGCGCCTCCATGTCCGGGGCATCGCCGGACCCGGCCGCGTCGCCCGGCGCAGGCTCACCCGCAGCTTCCGTGACTGCCACGGTCTCGGGTTCTGCACTGTGCTCTGCCGCAGGTGCTGCCTCGGGCAGCCCGGTATCGTCGTCAGCCTCGGGGATGTCCGCGCCCGCATCCTCTGCAGGCGCGACCGAAAAGGCGCTGTCGTCCAGTGCCTCGTCCTCGATGGCGATGAAAGGCGCCTCGTCCGACGTAGCCTCTGCCTCTGCCTCTGCCTCTGCCTCTGCTGCGGCGGGCGCGGCATCGACCGGCTCGGCCGCGGCCAAGGGCGTCGGGGCGGTTTCGTCCGCCGCGCTGGGCGTCGGTTCTGCCGGGGCCGCGGCCCCATCCTCCGGCGCGGCGTCGCGCAGCCGCACCGGGTCCTGGTCACGGTCCACCCGCTCGCCATAGGCCAGATGGTCGCCGACCCGGGCGGCGGTGCCGAACCACGGCTCGCCCGCAAAGCGGCCGTCGTCGGGCGCGGCCACGAAAGAGACCGGGGCGAAGCCGTAGCCCTCGGCAAAGGCCTCTGCCTCGTCCAGCGTGACACGGGCCACGACGGCGACCATCACCTTGCGTCCGGTGCCCGACCAGTCAAAGACCAGATCGTCGAGCGCATAGGGCGTGCGCCCGTCGAGCGCTTTCGCGATCTGCTGGCGGCGCTGGGCGCGGTCGGGGCCGGGGGCGTCGACCTCGGCGTAGAGGATCTGCGAGTTCGGCAGGATCAGCTTGGTTGTCGCCGCCCCGTCCCCGGCCCTTGCCCGCAGTGCCGCCATCTCGCCGTCGAAGGCGGGGCCCTCGGGCCGGGCGGTGCCGACCAGGGCCCAGCCGTCGCTGCGCCGCCGGAACAGGTGCACGCCGTCCTGGGACAGGCTGAGGGCAAAGGAAGGTTTCATTCCGGGGCGTCTAGCATACCTTGCGGGGGCGCCAAATCCGACGGATCGCCCGCGACCGTCCTAAAGCAGAAAATCGCCCATGAAAAGAAGTGGCTCCAAGGAACGGCTTGTGGCCTGCGTCTCATCCTTGAATTGTGACCGCGCAGTCTGGAGGTAAAGATGCGTATTCTGTCTGTTCTGGCCACGGCCCTTGTCCTGGCCCAGCCCGTTTTCGCCGACGCGGCAAAGCCCACCATCGTCGTCACCGGCGAGGGCAGGGTCGATACCGCCCCCGACCTGGCGACGATCTCGCTTGGCGTGATGACCGAGGGCGATACCGCGGCCGAGGCGCTGGCGGCCAATACCGCGCAGCTGACTGCCGCGATCGACCGGCTCAAGGCCTCGGGCGTCGAGGACCGCGACATCCAGACCTCGGGCCTGAACCTCGGGCCGCGCTACGACTACAACCGCACGAATTCCGACGGCTCGGCGCAGATCACGGGCTTTGTCGCCTCGAACATGGTGACGGTGCGGATCCGCGCGCTCGATACGCTCGGTGCCGTGCTTGATGCGGCGGTGACCGACGGGGCCAATACGCTGAACGGCGTGACCTTCGGCCTGCAATCGCCCGACCCGGTGCTGGACGAGGCGCGCAAGGATGCCGTCGCCGACGCCCGCCGCAAGGCCGAGCTTTACGCAGCAGCCGCGGGCGTGAGCCTTGGCAAGGTGCAGTCGATCAGCGAGCAGTCGGGCTATACCCCGCCGATGCCGATCGCGATGGCAGAGGCGTCCTTCTCGAAGGCCGCGGGCGCGCCGGTCCCGGTGCAGGGCGGCGAGGTCGCGGTGATGGCGTCCGTGACCATCGTCTACGAGATTGCCGAGTGATACGTCGGCCGCGTCGGCATGCCCGAATTGGCACGTGACAATTCGGGCCGCGCCTGCCTGCCCCGGGCAGGCGCGTCTTCGACGCACCAGCCCAGTCAGGCGCGCCCCGAAATGACCGTCAGGTCTGTGGGTGGCCACTTGGGCTTCGGCTTGCGCCTGCGCCCAACCGGCATGGCCGACCTGCCACTGGCAGTTCGGCTTTTCATGCCGGGTCCCGCATCTCACCCATGCGCCTTGGCCAGCGCCTGATCGAGATCGGCGATGATGTCGTCGGCATCCTCGATCCCGATCGACAGCCGCACCACGTTCGGCGCGGCCCCGGCCGCGACGCGCTGCTCGTCCGACAGCTGCCGGTGCGTGGTCGAGGCCGAATGGATCACCAGCGACCGCGCATCGCCCAGGTTGGCGACGTGGCTGAACAGCTCCAGGCTGTCCACCAGCTTCACGCAGGCGTCGTAGCCGCCCTTCAGCCCCACCGTGAAGATCGCCCCCGCGCCCTTCGGCGTGATCTTCTTCGCCCGCTTGAAATAGGGCGAGGACGGAAGCCCCGCATAGGTCACGAACTCGACGTTCGGGTGCTTTTCCAGCCAGCCCGCGACCCGCTTGGCGTTGGCCACATGCCGGTCCATCCGCAGCGACAGCGTCTCGATCCCCATCAGCGTGTAATGCGCCCCTTGCGGGTTCATCGTCATGCCCAGGTCGCGAAGGCCGATGGCGATGGAATGGAAGGTATAGGCCATCGCGCCCAGCGTCGGGTGGAAGGTCAGCCCATGATAGGCCGGTTCCGGCTGGCTCAGGCTCGGGAACTTGTCACTGGCCGACCAGTCGAACTTGCCGCTGTCGATCACCGCGCCGCCCGTGACCGTGCCATTGCCGGTCAGGTACTTCGTCGTCGAATGCACGACGATGGTGGCCCCATGCTCGAACGGACGGCAGAGGTAGGGCGTGGCCGAGGTGTTGTCGACGATGACCGGAATGCCCGCCGCATCGGCGATGGCGACGACCGCCGGAATGTCGGTGATATAGCCGCCGGGGTTCGCGATCGATTCACAGAAGACCGCGCGGGTGTTCTTGTCGATGGCCTTCTTCAGCGCCTTCTTGTCCTCGAAGTCGACGAACTTGCACGACCAGCCAAAGCGCTTGATGGTCTGGCTGAACTGCGTGACCGTGCCGCCGTAAAGCCGCGTCGAGGCGACGATGTTCCTGCCCGGCCCCATCAGCGGGAACAGCGCCATGATCTGCGCGGCGTGGCCCGATGAACAGCAGATGCCGCCCGCGCCACCTTCCAGCGCGGTGATCCGCTCGGCCAGCGCGCTGACCGTGGGGTTGGTCAGGCGCGAATAGATGTAGCCGATTTCCTGCAGGTTGAAGAGCCGCGCCGCATGTTCCGCGCTTTTGAACAGGAACGCCGTCGACTGGTAGATCGGCACCTGCCGCGCGCCGGTGGCCGGGTCGCCCTTGTTGCCTGCGTGAACCTGAAGCGTGTCGAAGCCGAGTGTTCTGGTCATGGGTCACCTCCCTTGGGACGCCCGCGACGTTAGGGGAAGCCGGGTCGCCGGGCAACGGTCGGGGCGCAGCCCTGCCGAAAGCAGATCGCCGACCGCTGTCCGTTGCGCAGGAACTCGACCGTCAGCCCCCGGTCGGCCCCCGCCACCGGCGCATAGGACAGCGTGACCTCGCCTGCGTTGTCGGGCACCTTCGCCTCGGCCCACAGGCCGGTTGGAACCGCCACAAGAACGGCAAGGATCAGCCTGCGCATCGACACCCCCGGAAAGACCCGACGGCACCTGTCTGACGGCGCGCGGGCCGGATTTCAACGCTCTCCTGCCGCTTCATCTTGACCTGAAATACTCCCGCCGGAGGCTCCCGCAGCCGCCGCCCGCGCGACGGTGACGGCTCAGCGCAGCCAGAGCTTCGCGGCCTTGATCTTCGACCGGATCGCCGCCTCGCGGCGCGGCAGGTCGGCGCGGTCGAACATCGCGCGGATCACCTCGCCCTTGCGCTGGTAGACGATCTTCTTCAGCGGCTCATGGTCCTTCAGCACCTTCTTGACCGGGTTCGGCGCGGTCACCTGTTCCAGCACCTCGACCACCCGGTCGCTTTCGCGGGCATAAAGCAGCGGGAACAGCCGGTAGTGGCAGGTCACCGCGCCGTCCATGCCGGCAAGGTCCGGCCCCGGCCGCCCGCCGCCGAAGGAGTGGATGACCAGCGGCAGCGCCACCTGATCCAGCCAGGGGTCGAGCGACTGCACCACCAGTTCCTCGGGCGGGTCGTCGCGGATCGACAGCGCATAGCTCAGGAAGCGCTCGCCGAACTCGTGCGGGCAGCGGAAGTGGAACCAGCCTGCGTTGAAATAGAGGTACCGCTCCCAGTGCTCGTCGGGCTGCGCCAGGTCGAGCGAGGAAGCAAAGTCCAGCCCGAAGCGGTCGTAGAGCGATTTCCAGATCGCCGTATAGCCCGGCCCGTACAGCTCGATCACCGGCCAGGTGCCTTCGCGCCGCATCGAGGCCGAGGGGCGGTCAAAGTCGAAAGGCACCGACATGAGGTCGCCGGTAATCAGCGTATCGGTGTCCAGAAAGACGAAGGGCTCGCCCTTGGGCAGGGCAAACAGGCCCTCGATCTTGTTGCCATGCGGATAGCTCTGGCCGAAGTGGGCGTTCCCGATCGGCACGATCACCGCGCCGAAGCCCTCCAGCAGCGCACGATGCGCGGCCGGAATGCGTGGATCGCCGCGCCACTTCGGACCGGGCTGGGGCTCGCCCACGTAAAGCTTGCCGGGATAGTCCGGGTTCGTCGCGCGCAGTGAGGCGGCAAGGATCACCGCCTCATGGGCAAGCCTGCCGTTCTGGGCGATGCAGAACAGGTTCGGAGCGGGCTGTCTGGTCTTGCGCGGCGGCATTCGTCTCGTCATCCCCCGGTTGTCGGCGGCCACTATAGGCACCGTTAACGATTGTGAAAGCCGGAACGGCGCCCGCCCGGTGTCGAAGGACGACAGGCGATGTCCGCGCGCATCCAGGGAAGGCAGCGGAAGGGGGGAGTGGTGGGCGACCCTGGAATCGAACCAGGCCTGGGTCTCCCCGGCGGAGTTACAGTCCGCTGCCGCACCTTGCAGCTCGTCGCCCACTGGCGGCGGGGAATAGCCAAGGGGGCAGGGGGCGTCAAGGAGGATTTGCCGCAGGTTCGGCCTTGCCGTCGCGCGGCGGCAAAGGCATTGTCCGCGCCTGCCCGGACCGGGCCTCGGGGACCGCAAGACCATGAAGAAACCCACCTGGGTCGTCGACAAGGAACGCGCAAGGCGCGTGGCCGCCACCGAAACGCTGTGGCTGTTCGGCCTGCATGCGGTGCGCGACGCGCTGGTGAACCCGGCGCGGGAAAAGCTGCGGCTTGTCGTCACCAAGAACGCACTCGACCGTCTGGGCGAGGCCGTCGCGTCGGGCGGGCCCGAGCCCGAGGTCGTCGATCCCCGGACCTTCGACAAGCATGTCCCGATCGACCCCGAAAGCGTGCACCAGGGCGCGGCGCTGGAAGTGCGCCCGCTCGACTGGGGCAAGCTCGTCGATGTGGCGGCGGCAGGCGCGGGCAAGCCGCTGGTCGTGCTGCTCGACCGGGTGACCGACCCGCACAACGTCGGCGCCATCCTGCGCTCGGCCGAGGTCTTCGGCGCCCGCGCCGTGATCGCGCCCCGCCACCATTCCGCGCCCGAGACCGGGGCGTTGGCCAAGACCGCCTCGGGTGCGCTGGAACGCCAGCCCTATCTGCGGGTGACCAACCTTTCCGAGGCGATGGTCGAGCTGAAGGCCATGGGCTACACGCTTCTCGGCCTCGACGGCGAGGCCGGGGTGACGCTGGCCGAGGCGGTGGCCGACCTCAAGGGCCGCCCCGTCGGGCTGGTCATGGGGGCCGAGGGGCCGGGCCTGCGCGACAAGACGCGCGAGACCTGCGACCGGCTGGTGCGCATCCCCTATGCGGGGCCCTTCGGGTCGCTCAATGTCTCGAATGCGGCGGCGGTCGCGCTCTATGCGGCCACCTCTGGCTGAGACATTGCTGCAACTGGGGCCGTGCACAAATCATGCGCAACCGATCACAGGTTGCTGAGGTCGCTTTTCTAGTGGCCCCCGTGCTGCCATTTTGCTCGGGACTATGGCATTCCGTGTACAGATGACTCGTTTCCGCTGGCTGATCCTCACCCTTCTCATGTCCCTCGGCTTTGCCGGGGCGCTTCGGGCTGACCAGGTGCGGGTCTTCACCCAGGACGGTGTCGCGCTCGGCGGCTATGACGTGGTGATCTATTTCACCGAAAACCGCGCCGCGCTGGGCGACGCGCGCCATGCGGTGATGTGGAAGGGCGCGACCTGGTATTTCGCCAGCCCCGAGACGATGAGCAGCTTCGAGATGAACCCCAAGGCCTATGCCCCGCAATACGGCGGCTTCTGCGCCTATGCGATGTCCGAAGGGCGGCTGGCCGACCCCTCGCCTACCAGCTTCACCATCCTGGACGGCAAGCTCTACCTCAACGACGGGCCGGGCGCGCAGTCGGAATGGTCCTCGGCCGCCGAGGCGAACATTGCCGCCGCCAATGCGCACTGGAAGGCGATGCTGGGCCGTTAGGCGCAGCCGCGGCAGTCACATCCGCGCGATCCGCCCTTCTTTTGCCCGAAATCATGCCCATCTCTGCTATGTACGGTACCGGAACTACCGTGCATCTTTGTACTGTCCCTCGTTCCGCCACTTGGCGCCCGTCCCCCCTGGACCGGGCGCCTTTTTCTGAGATCCCGCCCGCCATGACCAATCCGCCCGACGCCGAGATCCGCAGGATCCTGACCGAAACCCGCGTGATCGCCCTTGTCGGCTTTTCGCCCAGGGCCGACCGGCCGTCGAACGGCGTGGCGCGCTTTCTGCAACGTGCGGGCTACCGGGTGATCCCGGTCAATCCCGGCATCGCCGGACAGGTCCACCTGGGCGAGACGGTCTATCCCGATCTTGCCGCGATCCCCGCCGCGATCCCGGTCGACATGGTCGACATCTTCCGCCGCTCGGAAGAGGTCGGCCCGGTTGTCGATCAGGCGCTGGCCCATCTGCCGGGCCTGCGCACCGTCTGGACGCAACTGGGCGTCGTCGACGAGGCCGCGGCCGCCCGCGCCCGCGCCGCCGGCAAGGCCGTTGTCATGAACCGCTGCCCGGCCATCGAGCATCCGCGCCTGATCGGCCTGACCTGACTTGTTTCCAATGAAAGAAGTGCGTATATTCCTTTCACTGGAAAGGAAATGGCCATGACACTTCAACTTGCCTCTGCCAATGACCCCGATCCGGGGCTGGTCCTGTCCAAGGCCGTCCTGCGGGCCGCGCAGGCGCTGGGCCTGACGCAGGCCGACCTTGGCGCGATCATCGGCGTCTCGCCCGCCTCGGTCAGCCGGATGAAGGACGGCACGCTGCCTCTTTCAGGCAAGCCCTTTGAACTCGCCGCCTGTCTGGTCCGGGTGTTCCGCTCGCTCGACGCCATCGTGGCGGGCGACCGGCGGTCGATGCAGGCCTGGATCAAGGCCCCGAACCGCGATCTGGGCACCGTGCCGCGCGACGCCCTGCGCGAGGTGGCGGGGCTGGTCGAGGTGATGGCCTATCTCGATGCCCGTCGCGCCCCCCTCTGAACCCTATTCGGGGCTGGTCTGGCGGCTGGTCGAGGGCCAGCACGTCGTGGCGACGATGGCACTGGTCGACAGCCTGCAGGAACAGGCGGTGCTCGAAGCCATACTCGAGACGACCAAACCCCCGGTCCCCGAGGCGTGCCGCGGCCTGCACTACCTGATGTATTCGCCCTTTCGCTACGGCACCTATCCGTCGGATTCCCGCTTTCGCCGTCGCGGGCGCACGCCCGGGGTCTTCTATGCCTCGGAAAACCCGCTGACCGCCGCGGCCGAAACCGTCTGGTACCGCTTCCGATTCTTCGATGCCGCGCCGGGCGTGCCCCTGCCGCTGGCAGCGGCCGACTACACGGCGCTGTCGGTCCTGATCGACACGCCCCTTGCCACCGACCTGACGAAACCCCCGCTGGCGGCGGACCATGCCCTCTGGACCGACCCGGGCGACTACTCGGCCTGCCTCGACCTCGCAGACCGCGCGCGCGCGGCAGGGATCGAGGCGATCCGCTATGCGTCCGTGCGCGACCCGGAGGCGCGGGCCAATCTCGCCGTCCTGACCTGCCGCGCCTTCGCCGAACGCGAACCCGCAGGCGTGCAAAGCTGGCGCATCCTCTTGCGCCCCGACCGCGCGCTGGTGGTCAGGGAGTTTCCGCGCCTCTCGGTCGAATACCTGCGCGACGGCGGCACGCGGCTCGTCGCGGGCGAACCCGCGCCCGCCTAGCGCGCGGCCTTTTCCTCGATCCCGCTCGTGCCCTCGCGCCGTTCCAGTTCGGCCAGCACATCGGCCAGCTTCACATCGCGCGCGGCCAGCATCACCAGCAGGTGGTAAAGCACATCCGCCGCCTCGGCAGTCAGCCGCGCGGCATCGCCCTTCACCGCCTCGACAATGGCCTCGACGGCTTCCTCGCCGAACTTCTGGGCGGCCTTCTCTGGCCCCTTGGCCAGCAGCTTTGCCGTCCACGAGCTGTCGGGGTCCGCCCCCTTGCGGGCCTCGATGGTGGCCGCAAGGCGCGCGAGCGTGTGGGTCATGTCAGCCTCATGGGAATGCCGGCGGCCGCCATGTGGGCCTTGGCCTGTCCGATGGTGAAGGTGCCGAAGTGGAAGATGGACGCCGCCAGCACCGCCGAGGCACCGCCCCTGGTCACGCCCTCGACCAGGTGGTCGAGCGTGCCGACGCCGCCGCTGGCGATGACGGGAATGTTCACCGCATCGACGATGGCGCGGGTCAGCGGCAGGTTGAAGCCCTGTTTCGTCCCGTCGCGGTCCATGCTGGTCAGCAGGATCTCGCCCGCGCCCTTGGCCGCGACAGTGCGCGCAAAGTCGACCGCGTCGATGCCGGTGGCGCGGCGCCCGCCGTGGGTGAAGATCTCCCACCGCCCGGGGGCGACGGTCTTGGCGTCGATCGCCACGACGATGCACTGGCTGCCGAACCGGTCGGCGGCCCCGGCCACCACATCGGGGTTGGCAACGGCGGCCGAGTTGAAACTGACCTTGTCGGCCCCCGCCAGCAGCAGCGCGCGCACATCCTCGTGCGTCCGGACCCCGCCGCCCACGGTCAGCGGCACGTAGCATTGTTCCGCCGTGCGGGTCACAAGGTCATACATCGTGCCGCGGTTCTCGTGGGTGGCATGGATGTCGAGAAAACAGATCTCGTCCGCGCCCGCCGCGTCATAGGCCTTGGCGACCTCGACCGGGTCGCCGGCATCGACGAGGTTGACGAAGTTCACGCCCTTGACCACGCGGCCATCGGCGACATCGAGACAGGGGATCAGACGGGTCTTCAGCATGGCCCGCCTTATGCCGTGGAACGCAAGGCTGGGGAAGGGAGAGATTGGGGTCGCGCCCTGCCTGCGGTGGGATGCGATTTTGCTTGAAGGAATCGGCACACGCCTTTTCCTGGATACATGACAAAACTCGTCCTCTTGCACAGAGTAGATTCGATCTACGAGGACGAGCCCGACAGGGTCTATGACTTCCCGAAAATCTACCTGAAGGCTGTTCGTGAAGGCGTTGGGGATTGGGCAATCTACTATGAGCCCGTAAAAGCTGGTCGCCGCGGTTATTTCGCGGCCGCGAAAATCGACCGGATTATCCCAAAGCCAAATGCCGACGGGCGATACCTCGCGATAATCGAGCCGGGCAGCTACCTTCCGTTCGACCAGGAAGTGCCGCGCCTTCTTGCCAACAGGCCGCTCGAGTCCGCGCTGGCCGCGCAAGACGGAACGCCGATGGCCGGAGGTGCGGTGCAACGCGCGGTAAGGACTCTCCCAGAAAGAGAGTTTGCCGAAATCATCCGTCGCGGTCTGCCCCAGGACCTCGAACAGACGGAGGCGAACCGCTACGTGACTGGCGACCATCAGGCTGCCGAAGAAGCCTTGGTGTTCGAACGACCTGTCATCGAACGACTGACAAGCCGGCCATACCGAGACGTAGCATTCCGGCGAAAGGTGCGAGAGGCCTACAACTACCGCTGCGCCATTTCCGGACTGCAACTTCGCAACGGCGGAGGTCGCCCCGAGGTAAATGCGGCCCACATTCGGCCGGTCGAGCAGAAGGGAAGTGACTCCGTTCGTAACGGTCTGGCCCTATCCGGCACATTGCATTGGATGTTCGATCGCGGCCTCCTTTCCGTTGCCGACGATTGGTCAATTCTGGTGTCGGGCAACAAGGTGCCGAACGAAGTTGCGGCCCGTCTGGTTCACCCCGGAATGCGGTTGATGTTGCCTGCGGACAGGCGCGACTGGCCCCATCCCGATAATAT
>JBJOQI010000209.1:0-2980 GCA_046050045.1 Pseudomonadota bacterium
ACGGCATCTGGTTCCGCCGGACCGACGTGTCGGGCGACGGCTCCGGGCGTGATCCGATGGTGTCGGCCCACTGGTCGAATGTCACGGCCTCGCGGCTCTGCACCGTCATCGAGAATGCCGCCGGCGTGTCGGTCTCGACGATCGAGCACATCATGGCCGCGCTGGCCGGCTGCGGCATCCACAACGCCCTGATCGAGATCGACGGCGCCGAGGTTCCGATCCTCGACGGCTCGTCGCGGCCCTTCGTCTCGGGCCTTCTGTCGCGCGGCATCCGCGAGCTCGACGGGCCGCTCTACTGCTTCGAGATCCTCGAACCCGTCGAGGTGCGCGAAGGCGACGCCTCGGCCCGGCTCGAACCCGCCGATACGCTCGAGATCGATTTCCGCATCGACTTCACCGACGCCGCGATCGGTCGGCAGAGCAAGCACCTCACGATGGCCAATGGCGCCTTCGTGCATGAACTCAGCGACAGCCGGACCTTCTGCCGGCAGTCCGACGTCGACGCGATGCGCGCCAGCGGCCTTGCGCTCGGCGGCAGCTACGAGAATGCCGTCGTGGTCGATGGCGACCGGGTGCTCAGCCCCGGCGGCCTGCGCCATGCCGACGAGGCGGTGCGCCACAAGATGCTCGACGCGCTTGGCGACCTCGCCCTTGCCGGTGCCCCGATCCTTGGCCGCTACACCGGCATCCGGGCCGGTCATGCGCTGACCAACAAGCTTCTGCGCAGCCTCTTCGCGCAGCCCTCGAGCTTCCGGATCGTGCGCGCCGGGGAACAGCAGCGCGCGCTTCTGCCCGGCGTCGGCCTGCCGCGCATGGGCCGGGCCGCGGCCCGCTGATTTCCACCACCCCGCGAACTGCAAAGGCGTTTTGCGCCCCCGTTTTTTCTGTGCTACGACGACCGAGACAAGCGCACCAGCGGGCGCAGAAGGCGGCAGGCGAACCTGCCTCCGACAACGGGACTGAGGATCGGGGCAGACGTACCATGACGGGTGGAAGGACGGCGCGACTGATAACGGGCCTCGCCCTGGCCGCGGTGCTGATGTCCTGCGGCACCGGTGAGGAACAGGTTCCGCTCGACAGCCTGACCGCCGAAGAAATCTATCGCCGTGGCGAGTTCGAGCTGGAAAACAGCCGCAAGTCGGACGAGGCCGCGCGCCTGTTTTCCGAAGTCGAACGGCTCTACCCCTATTCGGAATGGGCCAAGCGCGCGCTGATCATGCAGGCCTTCGCCTTCCACCAGGACAAGGACTACGACAACAGCCGTGCCTCGGCCCAGCGCTACATCGACACCTACCCGGCGGAAGAGGACGCGGCCTATGCCAAGTACCTGCTGGCGCTGTCCTACTACGACCAGATCGACGAGGTCGGGCGCGACCAAGGCCTGACCTTCCAGGCGCTTCAGGCGCTGCGCGCGGTGATCGAGGAATATCCCGACACCGAATATGCCAAGTCCGCGATCCTGAAGTTCGACCTCGCCTTCGACCATCTTGCCGCCAAGGAAATGGAAATCGGTCGGTACTACCTGCGCGGCGGCCACTACACTGCCGCGATCAACCGCTTCCGTGTCGTTGTCGAACAGTTCCAGACCACGACCCACACGCCCGAAGCCCTTCACCGGCTGGTCGAGGCCTACCTCTCGCTCGGCCTGACGGACGAGGCGCAGACCGCAGGCGCGATCCTCGGCTACAACTTCCAGTCCACCGAATGGTATCAGGACAGCTACAAGCTGCTGACCGGGCGCGGGCTTGAAATGAAGGTCAGGGGCGACAGCTGGCTGGCGTCGATCTACCGCCAGGTGATCAAGGGCGAGTGGCTCTGACCGGGTCGGAGCCGATGCTCATCAGCCTCGACATCCGCGACATGCTGCTCATCGACCGGCTGGAGCTTGCCTTCCAGCCAGGCCTGAACGTGCTGACCGGCGAGACCGGCGCGGGCAAGTCGATCCTGCTCGACTGCCTCGGCTTTGTCCTCGGCTGGAAGGGCCGCGCCGATCTGGTCCGGCAGGGCGCCGAGACGGGCGAGGTCACGGCGGTCTTTTTCCTGCCGGCCGACCATGGCTCTGCCGGGATCCTGGCCGAGGCGGGGCTGCCCTCGGGCGACGACCTGATCCTGCGCCGGACGGTATCGGCCGACGGCCGCAGGGGTGCCTTTGTCAATGACCGCCGCGCCAGCGCCGAGGTTTTGCGCGCGCTCGGCGAAACCCTGGTCGAGCTGCATGGCCAGCACGACGATACCGGCCTTTTGAACTCGCGCGGCCACCGCCGCCTGCTCGATGCCTTCGCCGGGGCAGGGGACGCCCTCGCGCAGACCCGTGCCGCCTGGGGCGAGGTGCAGCATGCCCGTCGCGCGCTGGCCGAGGCGGAAGCCACGCTGCACGCCATGCTGGCCGAAGAGGATTTCCTGCGCCACGCGGTCGCCGAACTTGACAGGCTTGCCCCCGAGCAGGGCGAGGACGCGGCCCTCGATGCGCGCCGCCGGATGATGCAGGGCGCGGCCCGCATCCGCGATGACGTCGCCCGCGCCGCCCAGGCGCTGGGGACCGACGGGGCCGAGGGGCTTCTGTCCGACGCGCGCCGCTGGCTCGACGGGGCCGCCGACCGGGCCGAGGGCGCGCTCGACGACCCGCTTGCCGCGCTGGAACGCGCGCTCACCGAACTGGGCGAGGCGCAATCGGGCATCGAGCGTGCACTGGATGCCATGTCCTTCGATCCGCGCGATCTCGAGGCGACCGAGGAACGGCTGTTTGCGATCCGCGGCCTCGCCCGCAAGCACGGGGTCGCGCCCGACGATCTGGGCGGCTTCGCGAATGACCTGCGCGCCCGGCTTGCCGCGCTCGACAGCGGTGCAGGCAATATCGCCCGGCTGGCTGCGGACCTGGGTGCGGCCGAGGCGCGCCACCAGTCGGCCTGCGCTACCCTGTCGGCCTTGCGCGGCAAGGCGGCGGCCGACCTCGACACGGCCATGGCCGCCGAACTGCCAC
>JBJOQI010000210.1:0-20553 GCA_046050045.1 Pseudomonadota bacterium
GAGGACGAGATGGTAGGCTACCTGCCGCATTGCACCTTCAACCTGAACCCGCGCGCGGCCAGCATCGACACGCCCTTGCACGCCTATGTGCCGCGCGCCCATGTCGATCACGTCCATTCCGACGCGATCATCGCAATTGCGGCCTCGGTGAATTCAAAGGCCGTGACGCAGGAGATCTTCGGGGGCGAGATCGGCTGGCTGCCCTGGAAGAAACCGGGCTACGAGCTGGGGCTGTGGCTGGAGAAACTGGCGACCGAGAACCCCGGGATGCGCGGCGCGGTGCTGGAAAGCCACGGGCTGTTCACCTGGGCGGACGATGCCAGGGACTGCTACCTGACGACGCTCGAGATCATCAACAAGGCGGCGGCCTGGTTGGAGGCGAAGTCGGCGGGAAAGCCGGCCTTTGGCGGGGCAAAGGTTCCGACGCTTGCCGCCGAAGAACGCCGCACCATCGCCGCGCGCCTGATGCCGGCGATCCGGGGGCTAATCTCGAAAGACCGCCACAAGGTCGGCCATTTCGACGACCAGCCCGCGGTGCTGGACTTCGTCGGCTCGGCGATGCTTGCCGACCTCGCGCCCCTTGGCACCTCCTGCCCGGACCACTTCCTGCGCACCAAGATCCGGCCGCTGGTGGTGGACTTCGACCCGGCGAACCCCGACCTTGAAAAGACGCTCGCCAGCCTGCCGAAGGCGGCCGAGGACTATCGCGCGGATTACGCGGCCTATTACGACCGCTGCAAGAAGCCCGACAGCCCCGCGCTGCGCGATCCGAATGCGGTGATCTGGCTGGTGCCGGGGGTCGGCATGATCTCTTTCGCGCTCGACAAGGCGACGGCGCGCATCTCGGGCGAGTTCTACGTGAACGCGATCAACGTGATGCGCGGGGCGAGCACGGTGTCGACCTATCAGGGCCTGCCGGAACAGGAGGCCTTCGACATCGAATACTGGCTTCTGGAGGAAGCGAAGCTTCAGCGGATGCCAAAGCCCAAGGCACTCGCGGGCCGGGTGGCGCTGGTCACCGGGGGCGCGGGTGGCATCGGGTCCGCCACGGCGGAGCGGCTGCTCAAGGAAGGCGCCTGCGTCGTGCTGGCCGACATCGACGGCAAGGCCGCGCAGGACGTGGCGGCGGGCATGGCCAGGGTCTTCGGGGCGGATCAGGTCCGCGCCGTGCAGATGAACGTGACGCAGGAAGGCCAGGTCATCGGCGCGCTGTCGGAAACCGCGGTCGAGTTCGGGGGGATCGACATCCTGGTGTCGAACGCGGGCATTGCCTCTTCGGCCCCGGTCGAACAGACGACGCTGGAGCTGTGGAACCGCAACATGGACATCCTGTCCACCGGCTATTTCCTTGTCAGCCGCGAGACCTTCAAGGTCCTGCGCGCACAGGGCATCGGCGGGTCGGTGATCTTCGTCGCCTCGAAGAACGGCCTTGCCGCAAGCCCGAACGCCAGCGCCTATTGCACGGCCAAGGCGGCCGAGATCCACCTTGCCCGCAGCCTTGCGCTGGAAGGCGCCGAGGGCGGCATCCGGGTGAACGTCGTCAACCCCGACGCGGTCCTGCGCGGGTCGAAGATCTGGTCCGGCGAGTGGCTCGACCAGCGCGCCTCGACCTACAAGACCGACAAGGAGGGGCTGGAAGAGATGTATCGCCAGCGCTCGATGCTGAAGCGGTCGGTCCTGCCCGAGGATATCGCCGAGGGCATCTATTTCTTCGCCAGCGACCTGTCGGCGAAATCGACGGGGAACATCCTCAACGTCGACGCGGGCAATGTTCAGGCCTTCACGAGGTAAGCCATGATCGGATCAGACATCATCGCGGCCTCGAACGCCGCACGGGAACAGGCGCTGCGCGCGGACTACGACGCGCTGGGCGAGCACCTCGACCGCCGGGGGATCGACATCGGGGCCATAAAGCGCCGCGTCGCGGGCTATGGCGTGGCCGTCCCGTCCTGGGGCGTGGGCACGGGTGGCACGCGCTTTGCCCGCTTCCCCGGCCCGGGCGAGCCGCGGCACATCTTCGACAAGCTGGAGGATTGCGGCGTCATCCACGAACTGACCCGCGCGACCCCCTCGGTGTCCTTGCATATCCCGTGGGACAAGGCCGATCCCGCCGACCTCAGGGCCAAGGCTTCGGCGCTGGGGCTGTGGTTCGACGCTATGAACTCCAACACCTTCCAGGACCAGCCGCAGCAGCGCCTGTCCTACAAGTACGGCTCGCTGAGCCACGCCGATGCGGCGACGCGGCGGCAGGCGGTGGACCACAACCTTGAATGCATCGAGATCGGACAGGCCATCGGGTCGAAGGCGCTGACAGTCTGGATCGGCGATGGCTCGAACTTCCCCGGCCAGACTGACCTGTCGCGTCAGTTCGAGCGCTATCTGGACGCGGTGCAGGCGATCTACGCAAAGCTGCCCGGCGACTGGCGGCTTTTCACCGAACACAAGATGTACGAACCCGCCTTCTATTCGACGGTGGTGCAGGACTGGGGCACCAACCTGCTGATCGCGCAGCATCTGGGCGACAAAGCCTTCTGCCTTGTCGATCTCGGCCACCATGCGCCCAACACCAATATCGAGCAAATCGTCGCGCGGCTCATCTGGGCAGGCAAGCTCGGCGGCTTCCACTTCAACGATTCGAAGTATGGCGACGATGACCTCGACACCGGCTCGATCGCGCCGTTCCGTCTGTTCCTGGTGTTCAACGAACTCGTTGCGGCCGAGGGCAAGGCGGGCTTCAACCCGGCCCACATGCTGGACCAGAGCCACAACGTGACCGACCCGATCGAAAGCCTGATGTCCTCGGCGATGGAGGTGCAGCGCGCCTATGCGGCGGCAAGCCTCGTCGACCGCAAGGCGCTGGCGGGGTATCAGGAGGGTAACGACGCACTCATGGCCGCGGCGACGCTTAAGCAGGCCTTCCGCACCGATGTCGAGCCGATCCTGGCAATGGCGCGGCTGGAAGACGGCGGGGCCATCGACCCGATCGCGGCCTACCGGCAGGCGGGTTACCGCGCTAAGGTGGCCGCGGTTCGCCCGGCGGTCAGCGGGGCAGGGGGCGGCATCGTCTGACCGGGGCACCCGCGCCCCGTCAGCCGGCCTCGAATGCGCGACGGGCGAAACTGAAGAAGGGTCCGACGACATAGGACAGCGGTGTCATCGGCCGCCCTTCCAGAAGGACGACGACCGGCAGGCCGCGGCGCAGCCGGAAGCTCTCGCCCAGCAGAGCACGTGCGGTGTCCAGGTCGCCTGCATCTATGGACGCAGTGGCGGTGTAGCTTAGCGGGCCTGTCGCTTCGGCCTGTTGCGCCGGCGCAGCTGAAAGGCCGGAAACCGTGACGCCGATGGCGGGCATGTCGCGCTGCGGCAAAGACGGCACCAGAATGCGGCCCTTCTGTCCGATGTTCACCTGATCGGCGTAGCGGGCGGGGATGTGCAGGCGAACCTCTGGCGTGGCAAGATCGCCTGCGACTTCGGCCACCAGTTCGCCGGGTCGAAAGACCTGGCCTGGCCCGATGGCGGGCAGCGATGTCACCTCGCCGTCGATCGGCGCGACAAGGACAGCCTCGGTCAAGGCCCGCTCTGTCTCGGACAGGCGATGGCGAAGCTCGACCAGGCGTTCGAAGGCCATGCGGCCGCGCGTCTGCATGTCGGCAGAATGGCTTGCAATGCGTTCCTGACGTTGGGCATGAAGAACTGCCAGCCGCTGGTCGGACGCCGCCAGCGCCGCCCTTGTGTCGGCAAGCAACATCTCGCGTTCGAGGTGCTCTGCCGCGGCGCGGTCGGCCTCGGCGGCGGCGGTGGTGCCGCGCAGGGCCAGGTCTTTCGCCCGGTCACGCTGACGAAGGCTCCGGCGGAGGTCGTCTTCTGAAAGCTGCAAGGCAGTCAGCTTGCCTGCACGCTCGGCCCGGGCGAGCGCGATCTCGGCGTCGATGCGCGCAAGCGCGGCGGTCTGGTTCGTGGCGATGCCGTGAAGCTCTGCCAGGGCGCGGTCGGCGGCAGCGCCTGCTGCTGCCGTCTGCAGGGGTCGGCCCTGCACGAAGGCCAGCTGGGCTTCCGCAAGGGCGATCTGCTCGCCCAGCATCTGGCGCGAGGCAGCAAGGGCCAGGTCGTCAAAGGCCACCAGCGGTTGACCCTTCGCCACCTTGTCGAACTCGCGAACAAGGACGGCGGCGATGCGGCCACCTGACGGATGCTGGACCGGGGCCACGGGCTGGTCGGCCGAAACCTCTCCCGGGATCGTCAGGGTCGTGGCGAGGGGGGCGAAGGCGGCCCAGACAAAGCTGCCGCCGATGGTCAGAACCGCAACGAAGGCCGCCAGGTGCAGGCCGGACGTGAACCGACGGACCGCTGTCGGTGCGTCGAGGTCGGAAATGGTGGTCAATGCAGCGCCCCCTGCGTGGATGCCAGGGTCAGCGTGCTGACAAAGACCGAGGACTGCGCGGCTGACCGGAACTCGAACCGTTCCGACAGGCCGATGACATTGGCCAGCGCCGCCTCGTCCGGAGGCAGCGACTCCGGCGAGGCGGTCGGGTTCCGCAGGGTCTTGCGGACCGAGTCGATCTTGGCCTGAAGCCGCGTGCCCCGCGGTTCGGACAGGCGCAACTCACAGGTCGTGTCTTCGAGAAAGCGGAACTCGAACGTCAGTTTGCGGTTGCGGCTGCTTGGGCCGTTGGCAATGGCAAAGGCGAAAAGGTCGCGGGCCGAGGCGACAGTGCGCTCTCGCAGGTCGGCGTCTTCGGCGCGGCGGAACTGGGTACGTAGCCAATCCGCCAGATCGTCCGCGGATTGCAGGCTTGCAGGCAGGTGGAGCTTGCGGGTGCCACGGTCGAGGCGTTCCATCACCTCGCGGCGGGGGCCGGAATCGGCAACGCGGCCCCGGTCGAGAACGATGATCCGGTCAGCGAGGCCGACGATCGCGCCGCGGTGAAGCGACATGGCAATCGTGGTGCCATCGGCCTTCATCCGTGCCAGGGCTTCGAGCAGGAATCTCTCGCCAGATGGATCGAGCATGGCGTTGGGTTCGTCGAGAAACAGTAACCGCGGTTTGCCGTAGAAGGCCCGGGCAAGCGCGATCCGTTGCGCCAGTCCCGGCGAGATCAGGTGACGGTCGTCCGGCAAGCGGGTTTCGTAGGCTGCGGGCAGGGCACTGACAAACCCGTGGACGCCCGCCATGCGCGCGGCTTCGATGATGGCCTCGTCGCTTCTGGCCGGATCCCAGCGCGAGATGTTCTCGGCCAGCGTCCCGTGCAACAGCGTTGCGCCCTGTGGGACGATGCCGATCAACCGGTGCAGCCGGTCCTGTGGCAGGGTCCGGACATCGGTGGAATCGTAGCGTACCGAGCCGATGGGGGCGGGCATCAGGCCGGAGAGTGCCTCGATCAGCGTTGATTTTCCCGCCCCCGACTCTCCCAGCAGGGCGACGCATTCGCCGGGCGCGATCGATACGCTCACCTGATTGAGGCGCGGAGGCGCGCCGGGGCTGCGCGGAACCGTGACGCCGTCCACGGTGATCGCCCCCGACAGGGTCGCAACATCGGTTCGCATCTCTGTCGGGAGAAGGGAGGGGTCATCAAGCTGCCGCATCGCCGTGCGAAACTCCGACAGCTCGCGCCAGATCCGCGCCAGGCTTTCGGTGGTAGCGATTGCCTTGGCCCCGAGAAGGCTGGCGGCAATCGTGGCCCCGGCGGTCACGCTGCCCTGCACCGTCAGGACGGCACCGGCCGAAAGCAGGCCGATCTGGGCAAGGCTTCGTAGCAGGACCTGCAATGACGTCAGGGTGGCGCGTTGCCTGATGTCGAAAAGCTCCTGATCGGCCAGGGTGCGCATCAGGCCGGTCCTGACCCTGCCCAGGTTGCGCCGGATACCCATGCCGTCACGTAGTGGTGCCGCGTCGTCGAGCGCCCGCTGCGTCATTCCGTACTTTTCGCGGTCTGGGCGCATCGTCAGGCCAATTCGTTCGCCGCGCAGGTGCTGGGCCTGCGAGATGGCCAGCAGCAGCAGGCCACCGCACAGCCCGACTATTGCGAAAAGCGGGTGGATCAGCGCAAGCAGCGCAAAGAGCAGTGGCAGCCAGATGGCGTTCAAGGCGTTCTGGATGCCGCCTGCGACCATGAACTGATGCACGGAGGTGGCGGTGTCCGTGGTCGGCCTGCCGGCCGTCTGCGCGGGGCGCGGCAGTTCGGCCACGCGCGTGCGCAGCGACAGGCCAAGGGCCGAAAGCGCGCGGTCGCGGGCAAGGTCTGTCACCGTAATCCCGACCAGAAGACCTGTCGCGATCAGTGCGAGCAGGGCCAGTGTATCAAGGTTGCCGGTCCCGACGACCCGGTCGAAGACCTGCATCATGAAGATCGGGCTGACAAGGATCGAGAGGTTCGACAGAAAGCTCAGCGCAATGAGAGAGGGCAGGGCGCCGACAAGACAGCGGCGAAAGGTCTGGACCTCGTCCGGGGGCATTTTCGGTTCCAATTGAGGAGGGCGTGACCCTGCGGTGCCCGGGCAGCATTGCCCGGGCTTCGGGACATACAGGCAGGATCAGAGAATGAAGTGGTCCTCGTTCAGGTCGCCCGGTTTGACGGCCTTGATGACAAGCGCATCCCCGGTCGCCGCGCCGTTCAGGCCCGCGAGGTTGATTTCGGTGGCCCAGCCCTTGTCGACGATGCGGCCGGCCAGGTCCTCGTAGGAAAGCCCGTAGGCCGACAGGTCGATCTGGTCATGCTTGACCTCGAAATCCTGAACGACGTCGCGTCCACCGCCCGGGGCATGAACGAAGACGTCCTTTGCACCATCGGCAGACCAGTTCCCACCCCAGAGCTGATCGTCGCCCGCTCCGCCAGAGACCGTGTCGCCACCGGCGCCGCCCACCAGCGTGTCGGCACCTTCGCCGCCAAAGAGCTTGTCTTCACCCTTGCCGGCGATCAGCCGGTCATTTCCGGCCCCGCCGGAAAGCTGGTCGTTGCCGTCGCCGCCTTCCACGTAGTCATCGCCATCGCCCCCATCGAGCGTATCCTCGCCCAGACCGCCGAACAGCTTGTCGTTGCCGGCGTCACCGTCGAGACGGTCGTTGCCATCGCCGCCTTGCAGGTCGTCGACACCGTCGCCACCCAAGAGAGCGTCGTCGCCGTCGCCGCCACGCAGGCTGTCATTCCCGGCGTTGCCGTAGGCGAGGTCGTCCCCGGCGCCGGCGTTGACCACGTCATTGCCGTCACCACCCTCGCCATAGTCGTCGCCGTCCTCCAGGTTCAGAACGTCGTTGCCCGCTTCGCCAAAGGCACGGTCGTCACCCGACCCGGCGTTCAGCGTATCTGCGCCGATGCCACCTGACAGGGCGTCGTTGCCTGAGCCGCCAAGCAGAACGTCGTCGCCTTCGCCCCCCACAAGGCTGTCGTCGCTGCCGTCTGGCGTGAAGCCCGCGCCCTTGACCACTGCCTTGGGGTCGAACACCCACTTGCCATTCACAAGCTTCCATTCCTTGCCGGCGCCGCCGCCCGCCAGCAGGTCATTGCCCTGGTTGCCGCTCAGCGTATCCGCGCCAAGACCGCCCTCGAGCCGGTCTTCGGCCCCATTGACGGGCATGTAGGACCAGTTGCTGACCACCGTTCCTGCCGTCGCGGGGGCAAGCGTCGTCTGGTAGTGCTGGTTCAGGACCTGCACGCTGGCCTTGCCGACGTCGACAGTGAAGACTGCGTCGTCGAAATCGCGGTCGCCACCCTTCCACAGATCCTCGAACCCGATCTGGAACGAGCCGTCGTCGTTCTTCTTGTAGCCCATCGTGTGTTCGATGCCGTCCGAATTCAACTTGGTGCGGTCACCGAAGGCGGCGGTGTGGTAGACCGGCCCGCTGAGCGCCGTCACCTTGCCCGAGGTCGAGACATGCACAAGCTGGCTGCCGGTCGAATTCACAGTCGCGGGCTTTCCTGCCGCATCCACGAACTTGAAGCTTCCCGCCCCAAGCTTGGCAAAATTGTTCGACGAAAATCCGTTTCCGATCAGGAAGAAACCGACTTTGTCTCCTGCCTCGACCGGATACTCGAAGCTGCTCTTGCCACCGATCAGGTTGCCGCCCGAACCGGCGAGGGATGCGTTTTCCCACATGATCTTTACGTCGGTGAAGTTGCCGGTGACGGGGTCGACCTTGTAGACGCCGAGCGTGTTGCGATACCCGGCTTCCTCGAAATCGAAGGTCGCCTTGATCGTGTAGTCCTCGGCCATGGTGACGAGGTCGGTCTTGAACACGGCCTCGCCCGGCGAGTCGCCATGCAGATTGTCGTTCCCCGAGCCGCCGAGAATCGTGTCGCTGCCGCGCCCGCCAGTCGCGACGTCATTGCCCGCTCCCAGCGTTACATGGTCATTGCCCGCGAGTGCCGAGACGGCATCATCGCCACTGGTGCCCTTGATGACATCATTGCCGGCGGTGCCGGAGATATTGTTCTGCATCTTACATGTTCCCCTTCGACGGAAGTCAGACGGGAACCTGCGATGCGAATCCTAAATGAAGGCTTCGGAGCGAAACGAGAAATGCCACGAATTGTTGGGAATTGCCGCTGTCAGCCGCCCCAGGCCCTGACCGGTCCGCAGTCCATGTGGACGAAGTTCGACCGGGAATAGCGCCCGACGCCGCCTGCCTCGCAGGCAATGGCGGCCTTGTACATCTGGCTGACCGAGCGGGTCGACAGTCGCAGGTCTGCCGCCTGGCCCTTCATGTGCAGAGAGTTGCGTGCCACGCCGGAGGACTGCGACCGCAGCATCGCGTTCGTCGCGGGCGTGCGGTAGCCCGACAGCAGCATGTAGGGTTCGCCCGTATCCATGAGCCGGTGCGCGGCGGCGGCAATGTCGATGGTGCGGACGTCCATCTTGGTCACGTCGTCCGACCGCCAGTCGCGCATGAAATAGTTGATCTCTTTCACGGCCTCGGGGATGTAGTCGCCTTCGATCCAGTAGATCGTGTCGAGGCTTTCGCCCGTGCGGCCGGAATACATCCTGATCCGGCGAACATCACCCGCGCCGCGTAGCAGGCCGAAAGCTTGCGAGCAGGTCGGGGCAGCAGTGACCATTGTTGCGGCAAACGCAGCAATAAGTCCGCGGCGAGAAATGCCATGAGATGCGACGGTGTTCATCGTGACCCTGCCTGTCCCGCGTTTTTTTCCGCCTTATCAGCGGCTTACCCCAGTCGTGCCAAGGTTCGGCGACCGTGTTTATGCCATATTCGGAGTCCTGCGCCAATCACAGAGTTACCTGTCGAATCAGAGACAGTCCCGTTTCGGCAGTTTTCTGCCGGTTTTCCAATGCCTTGACAAATCTGCAACGGTGCCGGGTCCGCCCGTTGCGTTGCGGTAACAGCAAGTCGCGGCATTGCGGAAACGTGAGTGGACTTCGCGCGCGGCGTGGCGGAAAGTCGCCGAAGCGGCCATTGTCGCGGCAAGTTTACCAGTAGATCGGCCCCGGGAACGGATGAAAGACCTTTTTGCCAGACCAGAACGTGCCAGCGCGGCGCGGCGCGTGATCCTTGCGGCGGTGTCAGCCCTTGCCTTGCAGGGGGGCGGGGCGCTGGCCCAGACTTCCGCCTATTCACAGTCCATTGCACAGGTTGCGGCAGAAGCACCGGCCCTGGCCGAGTTCTACCGCGCGACGGACTACGCGCCGCTCTGGACAGGCGAAGACAGCCTCGCCCGGCGCAGCGCCCTGTTCGCGGCACTTGAAAGCGCCGAAGCGCATGGGCTTCCCGCGTCGCGCTACGACGTGGCCGGTCTGAAGGCGGCCCTGCGCGACCTGCAGACCGAACGGGAACGCGGGCGGCTGGAAGCGCGGATGTCGGAGGCATTCCTTGCCTATGCGCGCGACATGCGGAACGGCGTGCTGGTGCCGTCCGAGGTCGATGCGGGCATCGTGCGCGAGATCGCAAGCGTCGACGATCTTGCGCTGATCCGCGGCATTGCGACTGCGGAACCGGTGGCCTATCTGCGCGCGCTTGCGCCGAGCGATCCACGCTACACGAGCCTGATGAAGGCGCGCCTCGATCTGCTGCGGGTCATAGGCGACGGAGGATGGGGCCCGGCAATCGAGGGCCGGACACTTGCACCCGGCGATTCCGGCCCGGAGGTGGTGGCCCTGCGCGACCGGCTGATCGCAATGGGATACCTGAGGCCCACGGCGGTGCAGGGCTACGGGCCCGAAATCGTCCGGGCGATCCAGGCCTTCCAGATCGACCACGGCATCACCGCAGACGGTACCGCCGGCGAGGGTACGATTGCCGAAATCAACGTCTCGCCCGAAGAACGGCTGCGGTCGGTGACCGTCGCGCTGGAGCGGATGCGCTGGCTGCACGGGACCGAACTGGGGCGCCGGCACATCTGGGTGAACCTTCCCGACTTCACGGCCAAGATCATCGACGATGGCCGCGTGACCTTCGAGACGGTCACGGTCGTCGGCATGAATCAGGCCGACCGGCGCAGCCCGGAGTTTTCGGACAAGATGGAATTCATGGTGATCAACCCGACGTGGAACGTTCCGCGGTCGATCACCGTGAAGGAATATCTGCCGATGCTGCAGAAGAACCCGAATGCCGCCGGGCACTTGCGGATCGTCGACCGGAACGGACGGCTGGTCGACCGGGCGGCAGTCGATTTCACGCAGTTTACTGCGCGGAACTTCCCGTTCTCGATGTCGCAGCCGCCGTCGGACGGCAACGCGCTGGGGCAGGTCAAGTTCATGTTCCCGAACCAGTACAACATCTACCTGCACGACACGCCGCAGAAGGCGCTGTTCGGCAAGGAGGTTCGGGCCTTCAGCCATGGTTGCATCCGCCTGGGCCGCCCGTTCGAGTTTGCCTATGCGCTTCTGGCCCGGCAGACCGACAATCCCGAAGAGGTCTTTCAGACCAGCCTGAACAACCGGGCAGAACATCCCCTGCCGCTGGAAGAACATGTTCCGGTGCACCTGGTGTATTTCACGGCCTTTCCCGACCAGAAGGGCAAGGTCGAGTATCGCCGCGACGTCTATGGACGTGACGCCAGGATATTCGACGCCCTGCAGGCCGCCGGGGTGGAGTTGCCCGGGGTTCAGGGATAATACCGGCAGGAACTGCGCCACCTCGGCGCCTTTCGGGCGGGAGCCATGAGCCTGACGGTCACTGATATTGCCCTTGCCATCGGCGGCTCGGTCGAGGGGGACGGATCATTGCCCGTCCGGCGTGCGTCCGAGCCGGCCTTGGCCGGTCCCGAAGATCTGGCGCTGGCCCTTGATCCGAAATATGCGGCCGGACTTGCCCAGGGGCGCGCGCGCGCGGCTGTGCTCTGGTCCGGCGCAGACTGGAAGTCGCTCGGGCTGCGGGCTGCGATCTTCGTGGAACGCGCGCGTTATGCGATGTCGGGGATCACGCGGGCGCTTGATCCCGGGCCCGAGATCGAACCGGGACTTCACCCGACCGCAATAATCCATCCGACGGCCCGGATCGGGGCAGCGGCGCATGTCGGGCCTTTTGTCGTCATCGGCCGGAACGTGCGGATCGGCAGCCGCTGCCGCATCGCCGCGCATGTCACCATCGGCGCGGATACGGTGATCGGCGACGATGCCCTGCTGCTTGAGGGCGCAAGGATCGGCGCGCGCATCGTGATCGGCGACAGGTTCATCTGCCAGCCGGGGGCCACGATCGGTGCCGACGGGTTTTCCTTCGTGACGCCGGAAAAGTCGGGCGTCGAGGCTGTGCGCGAAAGTCTGGGCGACCGGGGCGACACCCAGGGACAAAGCTGGACGCGCATCCATTCGCTGGGCGGCGTCGAGATCGGGGATGACGTCGAGGTGGGCGCAAACTGCGCCATCGATCGCGGCACCATAAGGTCGACGCGGATCGGCCGGGGGACCAAGCTCGATAACCTTGTTCATATCGGTCACAACGTGGTCGTCGGCGAGGACTGCCTGCTTTGCGGTCAGGTCGGGATTGCCGGGTCGGCCCGGATCGGCAACCGCGTCGTCCTGGGCGGGCAATGCGGGGTCAGCGACAACATCTTTGTCGGGGATGACGTGATCGCGGGCGGGGCCACGAAGATCTTCACCAATGCTCCCGCAGGCCGCGTGCTGCTGGGATCTCCTGCCCTGAAGATGGAAACGCATGTCGAGGCCTGGAAGAATATCCGCAGGCTCGGGCGGCTGTTTGACCAGGTGGCCGAGCTTCGCAAGGCTGTTACATCCGGCACCCTAGGGTCGACCAAGGGAGACGACGAATGAACGTGGCAGAGCAGGTCATCCGCATCATAGCCGAACAGGCGGTGCTTGATCCTTCGGACGTACGCCCCGAGATGACGATGGCGGACCTCGGGATCGACAGCCTCGGGCTGGTCGAGGCGATCTTTGCGATCGAAGAGACCTTTGACGTCTCGGTTCCCTTCAACGCCAATGAACCCGGCGCGTCGGACTTCGACATTTCCTCGGTCGCCTCCGTTATCGCCGGGGTGGAAAAGTTGTTCGCGGACAAGACATGAAGCGCGTCGCGATAACGGGCGCGGGCACGATCAACGCGCTTGGGCATGATGTCGCCTCGACGCTGGCCGCCTTTCGCGAAGGGCGTTGCGGGATTACCGAGCTTGCCATCCAGGACGTGGATCGCCTGGGCGTGCGGATCGGCGGTCAGGTCCACGACTGGGACCCCGAGGCGCACTTCAACCGCCAGCAGATCGCGCTTTACGACAAGTTCACCCAGTTCACGCTGCTCGCGGCGAAAGAGGCGATCGAACAATCCGGTCTTGACCTGCGGGGCAAACTCGGGCTCGAGGCCGGGGTGGTGCTGGGCACCGCCGGGGGCGGGGTCAACACCTGGGACGAGAACTATCGCGCCGTCTATGCCGAGGGAAAGAACCGCGTCCATCCCTTCGTCGTGCCGAAGCTGATGAACAATGCGGCGGCAAGCCATGTCAGCATGGAGTTCGCGCTGCGCGGACCGTCGTTCACCGTGGCCACGGCCTGCGCCAGTTCCAACCACGCGATGGGGCTGGCGTTTCAGATCGTGCGGTCAGGCATGGCGCGGGTGATGGTGACGGGCGGATCGGAATCGATGCTCTGCTTTGGCGGCGTGAAGGCCTGGGAGGGGCTTCGCGTGATGTCGAAGGACGCCTGTCGACCCTTCAGCGCCAACCGGAACGGCATGGTTCAGGGCGAGGGCGCAGGGATCTTCGTCTTCGAGGACTGGGACCATGCCAAGGCGCGCGGCGCAGACATACTGGCGGAGGTCGTTGGTTTTGCAATGACATCCGACGCCGCCGACATTGTCATGCCGTCCCAGCAGGGGGCAGAGCGGGCCATCGCCGGGGCTTTGGCAGATGCCCGGCTTTCGCCCGGCGACGTGGACTACATCAACGCGCATGGCACCGGAACCGCGGCCAACGACAAGACCGAATGCGCTGCCGTGGCGCATGTCTTCGGGCGGCACGCTGACCGGTTGATGATGTCGTCGACCAAATCCATGCACGGGCACCTGATCGGCGGAACCGGCGCCGTCGAGCTGCTGGCCTGCATCATGGCGCTGCGCGATGGCGTGGTTGCACCGACCATCGGCTACGAAGAACCCGACCCGGAGTGCGCGCTGGATGTCGTGCCCAACGTCGCGCGCAAGGCACGGGTGGATGTCGCGCTGTCGAACGCCTTTGCCTTCGGCGGCCTCAATGCGGTGATCGCATTGCGACGCGCCTGAGCCGGGGCCGGCGCCCGCGCTATTCCGACTTGGCGAGGTTCTTGGCGCTGACTGCCTCGAACCCGGCGGTGAAGCCTTTGAGCGAGAGGTCAAGCACCACCGTCTTGTCGGGTGCTGCCAGCGGAACGATGGTCAGCGTGGCCTTCGAGCCCGACCTGAACTGTTCCACCTCTTCGGCGGTAAAGCCGACGCGGGCGACGCAGCCGATCGCGGCACAGAAGGTGAAGGGATAGACCTTGTTCTTGCCGCCATCGATGCCGATGCGGATGTTTTCCGACAAGAGCGTTTCGAGCGGCGTGACCAGCGTCGCCCCGGCGATGGCCTCCTGGCCCGGCGGAAGGGCGACCATGTTGACCTCGGCCACGGAATTGCCGTCGGCGTCCTTCAGCAGCTGGTAGAGCTGGCAGGGGTCGTTGCCGTCTTCGGTCTTGATGCAGGTCAGCTGCCAGTCGCCATGCGTCTCGGCGACGTACTGCTGCCCGGCCCCGTTGCCGCCTTCGCCTTCCACGGTTCCCATCGAGAGATCCCCGACGGCGGTTTCCTGCTGGGTGCCGTCCGTGGCCGGCTCGGCCGCAGGTTCGGTCGTGGTTTCCTGTGCAACGGCAAAGGTTCCCGCAAGGGCAAGAGGGGCGAGGAGGGCAAGGAGTTTCGTGTTCATTCGGTGCGTCTGCCTGCTTTGTTTGGGCCGTCCAATAGCACGGGCCGTTGCCGCTGTCAGGGCCGAAACGCGGCGTTGAGCACAGGCTTGCCGGTGGTGCGGGACCTGGGGGAACGGGGAAAACAGAAAAGGGCCCCGTGGGGCCCTTTTCGTATTCTTGCTCCCTGTCGGACTGGCCGACTTATTGACTGACGGGACGCTAGAACAGGACCCCCCCGGCAGTCAACAGGGAAAAAGACGGTACCCAGAAAATTGAAATCGCATGGAAAAAGACCGCGCCCGGGAGGGGCGCGGCCAGTCTGACAGGGAGGAAGTAACGCGACGACCATCCCCAGGATGACCTTCGCAGCAACTATGCTGGCACGTTGCCGTTAACATTGTATTGTTGCGCCGGAACGCGGTCTTTCGAGGTTTTATAACGTGCTGACGGCTGAAGGTTTGTTCGTGGGCGGCGGTGGCGAGAACTATGGTACGCCGCAGGAACTGCTGCTGAAATTCGGCAACCGGCACGGCCTTGTCGCCGGGGCCACGGGTACCGGCAAGACCGTGACACTGCAGGTTCTGGCGGAAGGGTTCTCCAAGGCCGGGGTTCCGGTCTTTGCCGCTGACATCAAGGGCGACCTGTCGGGAATCGCCGCCGCTGGCAGCGCCGAGCACAAGCTGCACGAAGCCTTCCTGAAGCGCGCGGCAACAATCGGCTACACCGTTGCCTACGAAGCCTTTCCGGTGACGTTCTGGGATCTCTTTGGGGAAAAGGGGCATCCGATCCGGACCACCGTGACCGAGATGGGGCCGGTCCTTCTGTCGCGGCTGATGGAGCTGAGCGAGCCGCAGGAGGGCGTTCTGAACATCGCGTTCCGGGTGTCCGACGAAGAACATCTGCCGCTGCTGGACCTCAAGGACCTGCAGGCGATCCTGGTCTGGATCGGGCAGAATGCCGAGGCACTGTCGCTGCGCTATGGCAATGTCGCGGTCTCGACGATCGGGGCGATCCAGCGGCAGCTGCTGGTGCTGGAGAATCAGGGCGGCGCGAACCTGTTCGGGGAACCGGCGCTTGACCTTGCGGACATGATGACGGTGACGCCAGAGGGAAAGGGGCAGGTCAACATCCTTGCCGCCGACCGCCTGATGGGGTCGCCGAAGCTCTATTCCACGTTCCTGCTCTGGCTGTTGTCCGAACTGTTCGAGCGCCTGCCCGAAGTGGGCGACCCTGACCGCCCGAAGTTCGTGTTTTTCTTCGACGAGGCGCACCTGCTGTTCGACGAGGCCCCGAAGGCGCTGGTGGACAAGGTGGAACAGGTCGCGCGGCTGATCCGGTCGAAGGGCGTCGGGGTCTACTTCATCACGCAGAACCCCGCCGACGTACCCGATGACATCCTGGGCCAGCTGGGCAACCGCGTCCAGCACGCGCTGCGGGCCTTTACCGCCAAGGACCAGAAAGACCTGGTTCGGGCCGCCGAAACCTACCGGACGAACCCGCGGTTCTACACCGAGACCGCGATCAAGGAGGTTGGCACGGGCGAGGCCGTCACCTCTTTCCTGATGGCCAAGGGCGAGCCCGGCATGGTCGAGCGCACGCTGATCCGTCCGCCCGCGAGCCAGCTGGGTCCCCTGTCGGACGAGGCACGAAAGGCGGTGATGGCTGCCTCTCCGATGGCCGCGAAGTACGACATCACGCTTGACCGCGAGAGCGCCTATGAGCTTCTGGCCAAGCGCGCGACCGAAACTGCTGCGGCCGAAGAAGAAGCCGACCGCAAGACCGACCTGTTGAAAGAACTCGACGCCGAACTGTCGGCGCGGCGACGGTTCGACACCACCTTTGACACGGGCGGCAAGACGCGCAGCGTCCGCTACGATCCGGCGGTCGAGGCAAAGAAGCGCGGACCGACGATCACCGAGCAACTGACCAAGACCGTGGTGAAGGAGCTGTCGGGAACCACGGGGCGCAAGATCGTGCGCGGCATTCTCGGGGGGCTCTTCAAGTCCTGATCGGGTCCGAACCCGCGTCAGTTCTGGTCAATTGGGCCGGGCTTCCGTGCAAGCGGGTGATTGCCCAGCACCAGATCGCGCAACCGTTCTTCAAGGACGTGAGTGTAGATCTCGGTCGTAGCCACATCGGCATGGCCGAGAAGCATCTGGATCGACCGCAGGTCGGCCCCGCCTGCCAGAAGGTGGGTCGCAAAGGCGTGGCGCAGCTTGTGCGGCGTGATTGTATCGGGGCTGACCCCGGCCTGAACGGCAATGTTCTTGAGCAGTGAATGGAACGACTGCCGCGTCAGGTGACCGTCTTTGCCGGATGCCGGGAACAGGAAAGCCGAGGCCTTGCCGCCCTTGCGGGCGACGGCCTCTTCCTCGATCCGGTCGCGGGCGGCAAGCCAGGTCTCAAGTGCCGCCCTGGCACCCGAGGACAGGGGGACCATGCGTTCCTTGCCTCCCTTGCCCCTGACCAGAATCATGCGCGGATTGCCCCGCGCCGATGCAACAGGAAGTCCGACGAGTTCCGACACACGCATCCCCGTCGCGTAAAGCAGTTCCAGAAGGCAGTGGTTGCGCAGGCGGTCGGCCCCGGTCTTGCCAAAGCCTCGGGCGGCGTCGATCAGGCGGCTGACATCGTCCTGCCCGACGGTGCGCGGCAGACGCTTGCTGCGCCCCGGCCCCTTCAGCCGGATGGCAGGGTTGTCTGCCCGCAGACCCTCTTCATGCGCGAAGCGGTAAAGCTGCCTGATGGCCGAAAGCCGTCGCGCTCGCGTTGTCTGCGACAGGCCATCCGCCTCGCAGGCAATCAGGTAGGATTCAACGTCAGACTGCGCTGCCCCGGCGAAAGACTTTCCCCGATGACCAAGCCAGTCCGAAAAGTCGCGCAGGTCGCGGCCATAGGCCTCGAGCGTATTGCGGGCGGCGTTCCTTTCGGCGGCAATGGCCTGCAGGAAGGTCGAAAGCCAGGTTCGGTCCGTGGCCTCCATCAGCCGCGCCGCTCCAGAAGCAGAAGTTCAAGAGCAGTGCGGCGGGCGACGGATTCGAGCCCGACATGCCGCAGGGCAATCAACCCGGCCGTCACCCGACGCAGGTCGCCCTTTGCGCCCTCGGTGATGTCGTCCATCGCGGTCAGGACGACCTCGCCAAGCCGCGCCTGATCGAGCAGCAGCCGGGTTTCATCGTCGATCCCGGCCGCACCGGAAAAGGCCTCGCCGATGGCGCCGCCCATCTGGTCGGGTGGCGCGATGCCGGTGACATCACCCTGCGCCAGACCGATCAGGAAAGGTTCGATGCCGTCAGCGGGCTCACGGTCCCTTGCAACGGATTCGTAGGCCTCGGACAGCAGGCCGAGCCGGAAGGCGCGTTGGCCTGCCGCCCCCGGCAGGTTCAGGCGCGCGAGTTCCCGGCCAAAGAGATGCGCGATCGGAACTTCCAGCTCGACCTCGGCCATGCGGTCCCAGACGTCCGGAAGGATTTCCGCGATCCGGTCAGGTTCATCGGCAGACAGCGCCGCGTCGAGGGTGGCAATTGCGGAAACCCGGTCCCAGACGCCGCCAGACGCCGCGGGTTCCCGTTCGGTGTAGAGCCCGAGCAGCAGGTTGGGCGAGATCGCGCCCATCCGCGCAAGTCGTTCGCCCGCCTCGATCCGGGTCTTCCAGCCGGCATTCGAACGGAGGTCAGAGTGGGCGAAGGCCACCGGGAACGTTGTCGTCGGCACCGGTTGTCCGATCGCTTCGAGGATGCGCAGGTCGAGCGGCGTG
This sequence comes from Pseudomonadota bacterium, assembly GCA_046050045.1. GTDB lineage: Bacteria > Pseudomonadota > Alphaproteobacteria > Rhodobacterales > Rhodobacteraceae > JAOADN01. The sequence continues at coordinate 18,074 of JBJOQI010000210.1, forward strand.
ACCGGATCTGGAACCTCGGCGTCCGGCTGCCCCTCGTATAGCTCGGGGTCGAGGAAACGCGACAGCCGGTCCGCCTCGGTCGCATTGATGAAGCCAAGCGCCTCACCGGTGCGCAGGGACAGCGCGGCAGCCGCCCAGTCGCCGCCGCGAGCCAGGCAAAAGATGCGGGCGGGGAAGCTCGGTGCGATCTGCGGCGTTTCGCGCATGGTCTTGCAGGCTTCGTTCTCGAGCCCGGTCAGCAGGGCAATGTCGAAACGGCGGCGGAAGATCTCGGGCGTCTGCACGGTCGGGCGTTCCAGCAGGGCAAGCGCTGGGTCGAGGTTGCCCATTTCAAGAAGTTTGTCGACCCGGGTCAGGAAGTATCCGCCCGCGGGGCCGCCGCCGACAGGCGCGGCCAGTTCTGCCAGCAGTATGGTCGTCAGCAAGGATCGCAGCGCTGGCAGGGCGTCAGGCCGCTCGGTCCGGATCAGACGCTCGGCCTCGGCCGTGTCGGTGGGCCCCCAGAAGTCGTCGGGCAGGCCGCTGCGCGCCGACGAGACGATGCCAAGCCCGTCCGGCCCCGGCCCGGCAATGGGCGTCACGATGATGTCGCCGGTTTCGGGCTTTTGCGAACCTTGCGGCAGCGCAACCGGCACCGGGGGCTGGGCGACCGATCTTGACAGCCAGTCGATGGCGGAAAGCGGCTGGTTCGTCTCGGCAAGCGTCGATGTGGCCGCAGACAGCAGGACAACGGCCGCGAGGGACAGGATTCGGGGTGGGTCAGTTGCCAATCTGAAGCTCGACCGGTTGGCGCACATCCGTCTGCTCGGGAACCATGTTGCCAAGATAGGCATAGCCCACCACCCCCAGGAAGGCGATCGCAACCAGAATCAGCAGGAATTTCAACAGTTGCGCAATCATCGGTCTGCTCTTCCTTTTCTTTGTGGGGGGCCTGGCCGCAGGCTGGTCGTCGTCTGGCCGCGGGCACCCGTCCGGTCGATTATATATGGCATTTCGGTGAACTTCACGCCATTCAGGGCGCCACGATGATGACAGCAGGGCGAACAGGAAGCGGACATCTTCCAGGGGACGCCCCTGCAAGGGATTTTCGGGGCGTGCGACCGGACGTGCGGGGCAAACTGAAGCGGACGATAGTGCTGGTCGGCATGATGGGCGCGGGAAAGACGGCCATCGGCACGGCGCTTGCGCGGACGTTGGGCGTTCCGTTTCTTGACAGCGACGAACAGATCGAAAAGGCGGCGAACCGCACGGTGGCCGAAATATTCGCCCGCGACGGCGAGGCGTTCTTCCGCGAGAAGGAGGCGCAGGTGCTGGCGCGGCTGCTGAACGGCCCGCCGGCGGTTCTGTCGACCGGGGGCGGCGCCTTCATGTCGGAACGCAACCGCACGGAAATCAGCCGGAAGGGCATAGCCCTGTGGCTGAAGGCCGATCTCGAGTTGTTGTGGAACCGCGTGCGGCACAAGTCCACCCGGCCCCTGCTGCAGACGGCGGATCCGAAAGGTACGTTGCAGGCGCTTCTGGAAAAGCGCGCGCCGGTCTATGCGCTGGCCGAGGTCGTGGTCGAGGCGCGCCCGGAATACTCGGTCGAGGACATGACGGCCAAGGTCGTCGAAGCACTCGCCGCAAGACCCGACCTGCTGGAGAAAGCATGAGCAGTTCCGTCGACACGATCCGGGTAGACCTTGGGCCTCGGTCCTACGATGTGCAGGTGGGGTCGGGCCTGCTGGCCCGTGCTGGTGCCGAGATCACGCCCCTGCTGCGGCGACCGAAAGTGGCGGTCCTCACCGATGAGACGGTATCGGCGCTGCACCTGTCCGCGCTTCGTGAGGGTCTGGGCGATATTGCCATGTCTGCCCTTGCTCTTCCCGCAGGCGAGGCAACGAAAGGCTGGCCGCAGTTCTCGCGCGCCGTCGACTGGCTGCTGGGCGAAAAGGTCGAACGCCGGGATGTGGTGGTTGCCTTTGGCGGCGGTGTGATCGGCGATCTTGCCGGGTTTGCCGCATCGGTGCTGCGGCGCGGCGTCCGCTTCGTCCAGATTCCGACCACGTTGCTGGCGCAGGTCGACAGTTCGGTCGGCGGCAAGACCGGCATCAACTCGGTGCACGGCAAGAACCTGATCGGCGCGTTTCACCAACCCTCGCTGGTGCTGGCCGACATCGGCCTGCTGGCCTCGCTGCCGCGCCGGGATTTCCTGGCCGGTTATGGAGAGGTGGTGAAGTACGGGCTCCTCGGCGACGAAGTGTTCTTCGACTGGCTTGAAGCAAAGGGCCCGGCTATGGCGGCGGGCGATGCGGCGCTGCGCCAGCAAGCGGTCGCGCATTCGGTCACGATGAAGGCAAGGATCGTCGAGCGAGACGAGACCGAGGAAGGGGACCGCGCGCTTCTGAACCTTGGCCATACCTTCTGCCACGCGCTGGAGGCAGCGACGGGGTTTTCCGGCCGGCTGCTGCATGGCGAGGGCGTGGCCATCGGCTGCGCGC
>JBJOQI010000211.1:0-5122 GCA_046050045.1 Pseudomonadota bacterium
TCTTCCAGCACCTTCATCTCGACGTTGCCGCCAAGCTGGATGTCGGTGCCGCGGCCGGCCATGTTGGTGGCGATGGTGACGGCGCCCAGACGGCCCGCCTCGGCCACGATCTTGGCTTCCTGTTCGTGCTGGCGGGCGTTCAGCACGTTGTGCGGAATGCCCTCTTTCTTCAGCATCTCGGAAATCTGTTCCGACTTCTCGATCGAGGTCGTGCCGACAAGGATCGGCTGACCCTTTTCGTTGGCCTTCTTGATCTTGCGGATGATCGCCTCGTATTTCTCGCGCGCGGTGCGATAGACCTGGTCGTGGTCGTCCTTGCGGGCCACCGGCCTGTTGGTCGGCACCTCGACCACACCGAGCCGGTAGATCTGCATGAACTCCTCGGCCTCGGTCGCGGCGGTGCCGGTCATGCCGGCAAGCTTTTCATACAGGCGGAAGTAGTTCTGGAAGGTGACCGAGGCGAGGGTCACGTTCTCGGGCTGGACCTTGACGCCTTCCTTGGCCTCGATCGCCTGATGCAGGCCGTCCGACAGGCGGCGGCCGGCCATCATGCGGCCGGTGAATTCGTCGATCAGCACGACCTCGCCGTCGCGGACGATGTAGTTCACGTCCTTCTGGAACAGCTTGTGGGCCCGCAGCGCCTGCGTGACATGGTGCACGATGGTCGTCGATTCCGGGTCATAGAGGGTCTGGCCCTCTGGCAGGACGCCAGCCTCGTGCAGGCGGTTTTCGAGATACTCGTTGCCCTCTTCGGAGAAGGTCGCATTGCGCTGCTTTTCGTCCAGCTTGAAATGCGTGTCGTTCAGTTCGGGGATGAACTTGTCGAGCGTATTGTACAGCTCGGACCGGTCCTGCGACGGGCCCGAGATGATCAGCGGCGTCCGCGCCTCGTCCACCAGGATCGAGTCCACCTCGTCGACGATGGCGAAGGCATGCCCGCGCTGGTTCATCTCTTCGACCGAACCCTTCATGTTGTCGCGAAGGTAGTCAAAGCCCAGTTCGTTGTTCGTGGCATATGTGATGTCGGCCTGATAGGCCGCGCGCTTTTCGTCATTCGTCTGGAACGGATAGACCACGCCGACCGTCAGGCCGAGCGCGCGGTAGACCTTGCCCATCCACTCGGCGTCACGCTTGGCGAGGTAGTCGTTGACCGTCACGACATGCACGCCCTTGCCGGTCAGCGCGTTCAGGTAGGCCGGGAAGGTCGCGACCAGCGTCTTGCCCTCGCCCGTGCGCATCTCGGCGATATTGCCCTGATGCAGGAAGATGCCGCCCATGAGCTGCACATCGAAGGCACGCAGGCCGAGCGCGCGGCGCGCGGCCTCGCGGCAGTTGGCGAAGGCTTCGGGAAGCACGGCGTCAAGGCTTTCGCCGCCCGCGACGCGGGCCTTCAGATCGGCCGTCTTTTCCTTGAGCCCCTCGTCCGACAGGGCGGTGAACTGGGATTCCAGGGCGTTGATCTTTTCGACCAGCGGGCGGACCGATTTCACCTTGCGGTCGTTCGGCGTGCCGAAGACCTTTTTCGCGAGAGTACCGAGGCCCAGCATGTTCACTCCGCAGGGAAGATGACGTTCTGTTGTGAAAGCTGACCTTGCCGCGTCTTGTCCACTTGCCTAGAAGGGCAGCGATTGTCGGGCGCGACAGGGCCTTCACGCGACGTTCCGCGATGTAAGGGGCTGTCTTACCAGTGTCAACGTCGCCCGCCCGCGGCGACCTTACGGGAAAGAGGCCGAGATGCGGCAGATCAACAGGTTCCTTGGCGCGGTTTCGCTTGCCATTGGCGTGGCGGGCCCGGCTTTTGCCGAGGATCCGACCGCTGCGACGGTTGTCGCGACCGTGAACGGCACCGAGATCACGCTTGGTCACATGATCGCGGCCCGCGAGATGCTGCCCGAGCAATACCTGCAACTGCCCGATGACGTGCTGTACAACGGCATTCTCGATCAGCTGGTCCAGCAGGTCGCGCTGGCTGCCGAGGCCGAGAAGGATCTCGACGAAAGAAGCCGGCTCGACATGGAAAACCAGCGGCGGATGTACCTGTCCAACGTCGTTCTGGAAGGCGTGGCCGAAGCAGCCGTGACGGACGAGAAGGTTCAAGCCCTCTATGACGCGACCGTGGCGACGGCCGCCGCGCCGATGGAATACAGCGCCCAGCACATCCTTGTGGACAAGGAAGAGGACGCCAAGGCGATCATCGAAGAACTGAAAGCCGGCGGGGACTTTGCCGCCATTGCCAAGGAACGCTCGACCGATACCGGCTCGGGCGCGGCGGGCGGCGATCTTGGCTGGTTCCAGGCCTCGATGATGGTCGAGCCCTTCGCCAAGGCCGTCGAGGCGATGGACAAGGGCGCGCTGTCCGACGTGCCGGTGCAGTCGCAGTTCGGCTGGCATGTCATCAAGCTGAACGATACGCGCGAAATGGCCCGCCCGACGCTGGAGGAAAAGCGCGAGGAACTGGTCGCCGAACTGCAGAAGACCGCGATCGAGGCCCGGATCAAGGACGTGACCGACGCCGCCGAGGTTGTGCGCCCCGAGGCGGCGATCGACCCCGCGATCCTGAAGCAGACCGAACTTCTCGACTGAGACGAGGGCAGAACCATGGGCAAAGCCGGACTTCCCGTATCGCCGCTTGCACCAAAGGGGGGGTTCCCCTCGCTTCCGCGCATAGAGGGCGTCGAATTCGCCGCAGCCGAAGCGGGCGTGCGCTATTCCGGGCGCACCGATGTCACGCTGATCCGTCTGGCGCCGGGCACTTCGGTCGCCGGCGTCTTTACCCGGTCTTCGACCCGGGCCGGATGCATCCGGGACTGTCAGGCCAAGCTTGCGGGCAAGGTCGACGGCAAGGCGGGGGCCGCGATCATCGTGAACTCGGGCAACTCGAACGCGTTCACCGGCAAGGTCGGCGACAAGGCCGTGGCCAAGGTCACGGGCGCGGTCGCAAAGGCCCTGAAGGTGCCGGCGTCGCGGGTATTCTCGTCTTCGACGGGCGTGATCGGCGAACCGCTGCCCTGGGAACGCATCACGGCAAGGATCGGTGATCTGGCCGGGGCGCTTGATGCGGACGGCATCGAGATGGCCGCCCGCGCCATCATGACCACAGACACCTTCCCCAAGGGCGCAAGCGCCGAGGTTCAGGGCGAGGGCGGGCTGATCCGGATTGCGGGCATCGCTAAAGGGTCGGGCATGATCGCGCCCGACATGGCGACGATGCTGGTCTACATCTTCACCGACGCCAGGATTTCGACGGCCCTTCTGCAGAAGATGCTGTCGCGCCAGGTCGACGACAGCTTCAATGCCATCACGGTCGACAGCGATACCTCGACCTCGGACGCGCTGCTTCTGGCGGCGACCGGCAAAAGCGACGCAGCCCCGATCACAAGCGCGAAAGACCCCGTGGGCCGTGCCTTCGAGGCGGCGCTGGCGGGCGTCATGCGCGATCTGGCCCAGCAGGTGATCCGCGACGGCGAGGGTGCGACCAAGTTCGTCGAGATCCGCGTGACGGGTGCCGCGGACAAGGCCGATGCGCATCGTGTCGCCATGTCGGTCGCGAACTCGCCGCTGGTGAAGACCGCGATTGCGGGGCAAGACGCGAACTGGGGGCGCATCGTCGCCGCTGTCGGCAAGTCGGGGGCAAAGGCCGACCGCGACCGCCTGACGATCAGGTTCGGCGATCTGGTCGTGGCCGAGAAAGGCTGGCGCAACCCCGACTATCGCGAAGAGGATGGCGCGGCCTACATGAAGCGCGACGAACTGGTGATCGGGGTCGATCTCGGCCTTGGCAAGGCGGTGCGCACGGTCTGGACCTGCGACCTGACGCATGGCTACATCGACATCAACGCGGATTACCGGTCTTGAAGATCGTCCTGGTGGCGGCCGTCGCGCTGATTGACGCCGACGGCCGCGTCCTGCTGTCGCAGCGGCCAGAAGGAAAGTCGCTGGCCGGGCTGTTGGAGTTTCCGGGCGGCAAGGTCGAGGCCGGCGAAACGCCCGAGGCCGCGCTGATCCGGGAACTGAAGGAAGAGCTCGGGATCGACACCTGGAGAAGCTGTCTGGCACCGCTGAGCTTTGCCAGCCACAGCTACGACGATTTCCACCTGCTGATGCCGCTCTTTGCCTGCCGCCGCTGGGACGGGACGCCCCACCCGCGCGAGGGGCAGACACTGGCCTGGGTGCGGCCCGCCGACTTGCGCTCCTATCCGATGCCGCCGGCGGATGTGCCGCTGATCCCGGTGCTGCGCGACTGGCTCTAGGCCGGACACAGGTATTCCGGCGACGGCTTGCCGATTGTTTGGGTCGGCAGAATTATTGTTTCCAATTCGTAACCGTTATGCCACTTTTCTCGGGAACTGCCGTATGTATTCGTAACGCTCGATGTGAGGGAAAGCTGCAGCGCCATTTCTTGGGGGAGGAATCCGATGCTGCGTACGATTCTGTTGGGAAGTTGTGTGTCCGTTCAGGGGATTTTCGAGCGTCAGCTCGAAAACGGAAAGATTCTGATTCGGGTGGGTGACCGCCTGTTCGAGGGGTTCCCCGTGACAAAGAAGGCCGCCTGACGATTCAGGCGGCCCTTTCTTCCTTGAACGGCTCCGGCCCTCGTCCGGGCCGGTTTCGTCTGGTCAGCCCAGCTTGCGCTCGACCTCTTCGCGCTCGAAGATCTCGATCACGTCATTCGGGCGGACATCGTCATAGGCCTCGAAGGCCATGCCGCATTCCTGGCCCGACTGCACTTCCTTGACCTCGTCCTTGAAGCGCTTGAGCGTCTTCAGCGTGCCTTCGTGGATGACCACGTTGTCGCGCAGCAGGCGCACGCCGGCCGAACGGCGCGCCACGCCTTCGGTGACAAGGCAACCGGCGACCTTGCCGACGTTCGAGACCTTGAAGACCTCGAGGATCTTGGCGTAGCCGATGAAGTTCTCGCGCACTTCCTTCTTCAGCAGGCCCGAGGCGGCGGCACGGATGTCGTCGACCAGATCGTAGATGATCGAGTAGTAGCGGATTTCCACGCCCTTCTGGTTCGCCGCGGCACGGGCCGGGGCGTTCGCACGGACGTTGAAGCCGATGACCGGTGCGCCCGAGGCTTCGGCCAGGCCGATGTCGCTTTCGGTGATCGCGCCGACGCCCG
>JBJOQI010000212.1:0-2580 GCA_046050045.1 Pseudomonadota bacterium
CGCTCTGAAAGGACCGCCCATGCGCATTGCCACATGGAATGTCGAATGGTTCGTCAGCCTCTTCGACGCGCGGGGCCGGATTCTGGAAGACGGGCACTGGTCGTCGCGCCATAACGTGACGCGCGCCGACCAATTGTCGGCCATCGCCATCGTGATGACCGCGATGAACGCCGACGCGGTGATGATCATCGAGGCCCCCGACACCAACCACAAGCGCCGCACCGTCGACATGCTGCAAGCCTTCGCCAGGCACTTCGGCCTGCGCACCCACCGCGCCGCCATGGGGTTCGAGAACGAGACCCAGCAGGAAATCGCCATCCTCTACGACCCCGACGCGCTGACGCTGCGCCATGACCCGCAGGGTGGGCCGGGCCGCGCGCCGCGCTTCGACGCACTGCACCACATCGACCTCGACTTCGACGGCAAGCTCGACCCGATCCGGTTCAACAAGCCGCCCTTCGAGATCGCGGCCCAGAGCGCGCGGGGCAAGGACTTCCGCATGATCGGCGTGCACATGAAGTCGAAGGCCCCGCACGGTGCGGGCAACCCCGACGAGGAGCACCGCCTGGCCATCGCCGCGCGGCGCGAGCAGCTGGCCCAGTGCCTGTGGCTGCGCGAGCGGGTGCTGGAGCACCTGACCCGCGGCGACAGCCTGATGGTGATGGGCGATTTCAACGACGGCCCCGGACTGGACAGCTACGAGAAGCTCTTCGGCCGCTCGGGGGTCGAGATCGCGCTGGGCTGGGACGAACCGCGCGAGACGCGGCTGTTCGACCCCCATGCCCGCGCCGCGCTGGGCAAGAAGCTGGCCGCAGCGCCCACGACCGCGCGCTTTTACCTTCCCGAGAAGGAATGCTTCTTCTCGGCGCTGCTCGACTATGTGATGGTCTCGCCCGACCTGCGCGCCTTGCAGCCGAAGTGGCGCATCTGGCACCCGTTCGACGATCCGCACATCTATGCCGTGCCGGAACTGCGGGATGCGCTGCTGACGGCCTCGGACCACTACCCGGTCAGCATTGATCTGCCGATCTGATGCGCGGCAAGCCACGCCCCCTGACAAGGGCGGTGGCGAAACCCTATATTGGCGGCATGACCCGCACGCCCGCCCTTGCCCTGATCCTTGCACTTGCCGCGCTGCCGCTTCACGCCCAGACGGAAGGGCAGGCGGCCGACGATGGCTTCAGCCTGATCGAGGAAGGCGCGAAGATCATCCTGCGCAGCATGATCGACGAGATGAAGCCCGCGCTTGACGAGGCGCAGGAGGGCATGGGCAAGGCGCTCGAGGCCTGGGAACCCGCGATCCGCGACCTGATGGCACGGATCGAGGACATCACCGCCTATGAGCCGCCCATCGTGCTGCCGAACGGCGACATCCTGATCCGCCGCAAGCGCGACCCCTTCGGGCCACCGATGCCGAACTTCGGCCCGGATGGCGAGGTCGAGCTTTGACGTCAGACTGCGAGGGGCGCTGCCACTTGTCGGCGCGCCACGGGTCGCGACGACCCCCGGTGTATCCCGGTCAGGTTGAAACGGACGAAAGCGGCCGCACCTAGCCCGCTTCGCCGCCCACGGTAATCTCCGTCTGCGCCTTCAGCGAGACGGCGAGCGACAGGAACCGCGCCCGCGCCACCTCGCCGAACAGCGCTTGCCGCTTCGGTTCAAGGTCGATGCCCAGTACGCGGGTTTCCTCGGACCAGGTCAGGCGGCCGGCTTCCTCGGGCGACTGGATCGCGAACATCGCGCCAAAGCGCATGGCCTTGCCCAGAACCTCGGCCCGCTCGATCTGGTCGGGTGACAAGAGCGTGAACAGCGGCGCGAAGCGCGACCCCTCGCGCGAGTTCTTGTAGCGGTGCAGGAGCGCCAGGCCGAGGAACACCCGCTCGGGGTGGCTGATCCCGCCAAGATTGCCGCGCGTGGCATTGTCGAAACAGGCCTCGGCCCGGTAGTCGGGGTGGGCGCGCCAGGTCGTGTCGTGCAGCAGGCAGGCGGCCCTGGCGATCCGCAGCTCGGCCTCGCTCCATCCGGCAAGCACCGGGGCCACGAAACTGTACAGTTTCTTGCCGAAGCCCGGCATCCGCGCCATCGTCTTTTCGGCGAAGCGGCAGGCCTCGATCAGCGGGTCGCGCCGTTTCAGCTTTTCAGGCATCTGTTCGTAAAGCAGCCCCTCGCGGATGCCATAGGACGACACGTCGATCTCGCGCGGGGTGAAGGTCTGGCCCAGCTGGCGCAGCACAAGGCTTGCCAGCGGCACCAGCGCCATGCGTTCCTGCCCGATGCCGGTCATCGCGCGCAGTTGCGCAATGTCGTGGCGCGCGATGAATTCGGCCGTCGCCGTCACGTCCTCGGGCGACATCCGGTATTCGTGCAGCACCGTCATCGGATAGCGCCGCCGCTCCATGTCGATGCGCGCGATGGCCCGCCACGACCCGCCGACCAGGTAGATCCGGTCGTGATGGGTGCCGATCTCGGCGGCCAGTCCCTCCATCACGGTGCGGATGTGTTTCTCCAGCGCCTTCTGCCCGCCCTTCACCTCCTGCAGGCGGAAGGGCCCCAGCGGCGAGGTGACGCGGCGCCCGATCT
>JBJOQI010000213.1:0-3955 GCA_046050045.1 Pseudomonadota bacterium
AGAAGCCCCAGCGCGGCGCGCAACAGCGTCGTCTTGCCCGCGCCATTCGGCCCGACCAGCCCGACGAACTCCCCTTCGTCCACGCGCAGGCTGACAGCATCGACGACCGGACAGCCTGCCCGCCGCGCGGTCAGGGCGGTGAGGGACAGAAGCGTCATGCCACTTCCCTCCCCATCTTGCGGATCAGCGACAGGAAGAAGGGCGCGCCGACCAGCGCCGTCAGCACGCCAAGCTTCAGGTCCTGTTCGGGCAGGATCACCCGCGCCGCGACATCCGCCGCAAGGATCAGCGCCGCCCCGCCGAGCGCCGAGGCCGGCAGCAACCGCGATGGCCGCGCCCCCACCAGCGGGCGCAACAGATGCGGAACGACCAGACCCACGAAGCCAACGGCACCCGCCACCGCCGTCGCCGCCCCGACAACCGCCGCCGTCCCGATTACCAGCGACAGGCGAAGCCGCCTCAGGCTGACCCCCAGCGCCTCGGCCGCGTCCTCGCCCAGCGTCAGCGCATCAAGCCCAGGGCCGAGCGTCAGCAGCAGAACGCCCCCGCCAAGGATGAAGGGGGCGGCCAGCGCCACATGGGTCATCGACCGGTCCGCGATCGACCCCATCATCCAGAACACGATTTCGGCTGCCGCATAGGGGTTGGGCGACAGGTTCAGCACCAGCGACGTGGCCGAAGCTGCCAGCGCCGAAATCGCGATCCCGGCAAGGATCAGCGTCAGCGCCCGCGCCCCCGGCCCCGCCAGCATCAGGACCAGGAACACCGCGACCGATGCCCCCGCCAGCGCCGCCAGCGGCAAGGCCAAAGCAAAGGCCGCAGCCAGCCCGGTTTGCAAGGCCAGCACCGCCCCAAGGGCCGCAGCCGACGACACGCCGATCAGCCCCGGCTCGGCCAGCGGGTTGCGCAGATAGCCCTGCATCGCCGCCCCCGACAGCCCCAGCCCCGCCCCGATCAGCAGGCCGAGCAGCGCCCGAGGCAGCCGGATCTCCCGCATCACCCGCGTCGCGGGCGACCCCTCGTCGTGCCACAGCGCCGACAGTCCCTCGCCCAGACCCAGACCCGACGGCCCCGTCACCAGCGACAGCAGGAACAACCCGGCGCACAGGACCGCCAAACCCGTCAGCAGAATGGCGGGCGAGACCTGCCTCATGGCGCGGCCTCGACCAGTTCGCGCCTTACCCCGGCCAGACGCGCGACAGCCTTCAGCACATGCGGCGTGGCGCAAGTCCAGTCGGCGTCGGTCAGGTCCGCCCCGAGGTTCAGCCCGCGCAGCGCAGGGTGACCCAGCACCTCTTCTGCCCGGCTCTGCCCCGGCTCGCGACCACCCACGATCACCAGATCGGGCGCGGCCATCACCAGTTCCTCCAGCGGCACGGTCGCGCCATAGTCCAGCCCGCGCTCGCCCGCGATATTCTCGAACCCTGCCGCCTCGATGATGCGCCCCGACAGGGAGTTCACCCCCGCCATGTAGCCGTTGGCGAAATAAAGCGCCGCCCTCGGGCGCGGCCCGTCGTACCCCGCGAAGGGGGCCAGTGCCGCCGCATAGTCCGCGGCAAGGCGCCGCGCCTGATCCTCGCGCCCCAGCACCGCGCCCATTTTCAGGATGTTGCCCCGCACCTCGTCCATTGTCGTGCCGGGGCTGAACTGCACCACCTCAATTCCCACGCGGCGCAGCATCGACACCGTCGCGCCGGGCGACCATTCGTCGGCCAGCACCAGATCGGGACGCATCAGGAACAATTCCTCTGCCCCGCCATGGTTCACCGGATAGGCCATCGCCTCGTCCACCATCGCCGACAGCCGCGGATCGCGTGCCAGATAGGTCACGCTGACCAGCTGCCCCGGTGCGGCCAGCATCATCGCCAGCTGGTCGGTGCACAGGTTCATCGACACCACCCGCTTCGGCCCCTCGGCCATCGCGGGCGATGCCAGGACCGCCGCCACAAGGGCGGCAGCCTGCAGCAAGGCGTCAGAAGCTCTGCTTGAACCCGACATAGACCGACCGCCCCGCCGTGGCATACCCGTTGGAAAGCTCATAGGTCTCGTCGAACAGGTTCTCGGCCCTGAGCACGACTTCGGCATCGGCGCCGAGGTCATAGCTGGCCGAGGCATTGACCACCGTGAAGTCCGGCAGGGGAGCCGCCCCGAAGTCGTCCAACCGGTCGGCCTGATGCTTGATCGTCAGGCCAGCCGTCAGCCGGTCGCTTACCCGCCCCTCGACGCCCAGCGTCAGGTCATGCCGCGGCACGAGGCCCAGCCGCGTCCCGTCCGCCCGCCTGGCGTCGGTGTAGGCATAGGCCGCCGTCAACGACACCCGATCCGTTACCGGAACCGAAGCGCCAAACTCCACCCCCTGCCGCACCGAGGTGCCCGCCACGTTTTCCAGCGACGAGAAGGTCGCGTTCGTCGCGATCAGGTTGTCGACCTCCAGCCGGAACGCGGTCAGCGCAACGGTCCCGCCATTGCCCAGCGCGTATTCCGCACCAAGCTCGTAGCTCATGCTCTCTTCGGGTTTCAGGTTCTGGTTGCCGACGAAGAAAAAGGCCGAGTAATCGCCGTAAAGCTCGTCGATCGACGGGGCGCGGAACCCGCGCGCCGCGGCTGCCCGGATCGTCAGGCTGTCGGACGGGCGATAGGCCACCGCAACGCGGCCCGTCGTGAAGGTGCCGAAGGCCGAATGGTCGTCCACCCGCGCCGTGGCCGAAACGTCGAGGTCCCCGTTCACCGCCCAAAGCGCCTGTGCATAGATGCCGGACGTGCGCGTGTCGGTCGAGCCGCCCGGCAGGTTCGTATAGGTCGCCTCCTCGCGCATCGTGTCGGCGCCATAGACCAGCGTCAGCGCGTCGCTCAGGTCGGTGGTCGCCTGCCAGCTGAACCCGAGCCGTTCTCCGGCGTAGGACGACCCGCCGAAAAGATCGTCATAGTCACGCCCGACATCAAAGGCGGTGACATCGAACACATGTTGCGTATTTCCCGCGGTCACTTCAGCAAAGACCCGCGCCCCCGCCTCGCGCCGCGTCTGCACGTTGGCCGCATCGGCGGGAAGGAAGGTGACCGGATCAAACCCGTCATAATCCTGTACGATCCTCTGCACGAACAGGTTGCCGCCAACCGCGAGCGTCTCGCTCGCCTGATAGCGCGCCCCGAAGCTCAGCCGCGTCAGGTCCGCTCCGTCCGCCTCGGTCCCCGACGACGCCGCCGAATAGCCGTCCGTGTGCAGTTGCGTGATGTTCAGCGAGGTCTCCAGCGCGCCCTGCTTCTGCACCAACCCGTAGGCCAGCGCCGCTGTGCCGTAGCTGCCGCCCTCGACACTCAACGTCTGGCGGGTTCCGTCCACGGTCGGCCGCTTCGACGTGATGTTGATGACGCCCCCTACGGCCGAGCCGCCATAAAGCGCCGACTGCGATCCGCGCAGAACCTCGATCCGGCCCACATCCGAGGTCATCAGCGATCCGAAATCGAAACTCGTCGTCACCGCGCTGGGGTCAGACACCCGGATGCCATCGACATAGACCGCCAGATAACGCCCGTCCGCGCCCCGGATCCGCAGTGTCGCGCTGTTGCCAACCGGGCCCTGCGTCGACAGGCTGACACCGGGAAGGCTGGCCAGATAGGCCGCGACAGGCTGCGTGCCCACCTTCTCGATCTCGTCTTCCTCGACCACGGTGACCGAGCTTCCGGTCCGCGACAGTTCGGTTTCGGTCCGGTTGGCAAAGACCGTGATCGCATCCAGCGCAAAGGGTGCGTCCTGCGCTGCGGCAGGTATGCCCGCAAGGGCCGTGCCGAGAAGAAGCAGAGAAAGTCGCGTCATCGTTCCAAATCCGGTCTTGTCCCGCCTGATGGCAGGAATTGAGTTCAAGTCATTGGAAAGATGCGCTTTCCGCAGACGGTGCTTGCGTCACCACTGCGGAATACCGCCGCCCCAGCGCACCCCGCGCAAGGGAAAGGGTGA
>JBJOQI010000214.1:0-10620 GCA_046050045.1 Pseudomonadota bacterium
TCAGATCGAAGGCCTTCTCGATAGGATCGTAGAAGCGAGCAACGCTTCGGTCGTGCATGCCTATGAAGCAAGGATCGACAAGCTCGAACGCCAAAAGATCGTTCTTCAAGAGCGTCTCGACAAAACCATCCCTCCGAAGGGACGCCTGGAGGATTGTATTGAACTCGCGCTTGGGTTCTTAGCAAACCCTTGGAATCTATACAAAAATGGCGATCATGCGATGCGCCAAACAGTGCTCAGATTGGCTTTCGCAGAGCCTCTGAGGTACAGCCAAAATGGAGTGTATGGAACTCCAGAATTCTCATTCCCCTTCAAGTTCTTAGGGGGATTTTCGGGTCTGAAGAGTGAAATGGTGCTGCAAGAGAGGATTGAACTCTCGACCTCTCCCTTACCAAGGGAGTGCTCTACCACTGAGCTACTGCAGCGCCGTTTCGACGGGGCGGGTGTTAGTCGCAAACTTTTCGCCACGCAAGCGCAATCTGGACCCTGTGGCACACTCGCGCTAGAGAAGGCGCGATGAAACGGCAGGACGCGAAACCGGGGCGGGCCGAGACGGCGGCCGAAAAGGCCGAGCGGCTGAAGGCTGCGCTTCGGGCGAACCTGCAGCGGCGCAAGGCGCAGGCGCGGGCGCGTGCGGCGGGGCCGGACGACGTGCCCGGCGACGGGTCCGCCGACAACGAGAAAGACTGAGGCAGGCATGGATTCGATCATCGTCAGGGGCGGCACCGAGCTTAGGGGCGCGATTCCCATCGCCGGGGCCAAGAACGCCTGCCTTGCACTGATGCCCGCTACGCTTCTGTCCGAGGAACCGCTGACGCTGACCAACGCGCCGCGGCTGTCGGACATCAAGACGATGACGCAGCTTCTGGGCTCGCTCGGGGTCGAGGTCACCACAATGCAGGGCGGCAAGGTGCTGGCGATGTCGTCGCACGGGCTGAACGGCGAGCGGGCGGATTACGACATCGTGCGCAAGATGCGGGCCTCGAACCTCGTGCTCGGGCCGCTTCTGGGGCGGCTTGGCCATGCGGTGGTGTCGCTGCCGGGTGGCTGCGCGATCGGCGCGCGGCCGATGGACATTCATATCACTGGGCTCGAGGCGCTGGGCGCCGAGATCGAGCTGAAGGACGGCTACCTGCACGCCAAGGCCCCGAAGGGCCTGAAGGGCGCGGTGATCGAGCAGCGCTTTGCCAGCGTCGGGGCGACCGAGAACATCGTGATGGCGGCCACGCTTGCCAAGGGCACGACCGTCCTGAAGAACGCCGCGCGCGAGCCCGAGATCGTGGATCTCGTGCACTGCCTGCGGGAGATGGGGGCCGAGATCGGGGGCGAGGGGACCGACACGATCACGGTGCAGGGCGTGGACCGGCTGCACGGCGCGACCCATCAGGTCGTGGTGGACCGGATCGAGCTGGGCACCTACATGATCGCGCCGGCCATCGCGGGCGGCGAGGTCGAGCTTCTGGGCGGGCGGCGCGACCTGCTGCCGTCGTTCTGCGAAAAGCTGGAAGAGGCGGGGCTGGTCATCACGTCCACCGACAAGGGGCTGAAGGTCGCGCGGTCGAACGGCCGGGCCCATGCGGTGAACGTCAGGACCGAGGTCTTCCCCGGCTTCCCGACCGACCTTCAGGCGCAGATGATGGCGCTGATGTGCACGGCCGACGGGGTGAGCGTTCTGGAAGAGACGATCTTCGAGAACCGCTTCATGCATGCGCCGGAACTGATGCGGATGGGCGCGAAGATCGACGTGCATGGCGGCCATGCCACGGTGACGGGCGTTGACCGCCTGCGCGGTGCCCCGGTGATGGCCACGGACCTGCGCGCCTCGGTCAGCCTGATCCTTGCGGGTCTGGCGGCAGAGGGTGAGACAACTGTGGCGCGGGTCTATCACCTTGATCGCGGCTATGAGCGGGTCGAGGACAAGCTGGGCGCCGTGGGGGCCAGGATCGAACGGGTGAAGGGCGAATGACCGACGCGCGGTTCGAGGATGGGGCCGAAAGGCCGCTGCGTCTGATCGCGCAGGATGCGGACGGGCTGCCCGTGATCTCGGCCCTGATCCAGGACGCGGTGCTGCCGATCACCGAGATGGCCTATGACCGCAAGGCGCGCAAGCTGTCGCTCTTGCTCAACCGCTTCCGCTGGGAGGACCGCCCCGCCGCCGAACGCCGTGGCCGTGTGGTCGAGCGGGTGCGGTCGGTGCTGACCATCGCCGATATCCGCCGGCTGTCGACGCAAGGAATCGACCGCGACGACCGTGACACGGTGCTGTCGGTCCTGACACTGAGCTGGCATCCGGGCGAGGACGGGACCGGCCGCGTCGTGCTGACGCTGGCGGGTGACGGGGCCATCGCGGCGGATGTCGAGTGCCTCGACCTGACGCTCACCGATGTCACGCGGCCCTATCGCGCGCCCTCGGGCAAGGCCCCGTCGCACCCGGAGTGACCCTGGGGCCGGGGGCAACAGCCCGATTTTTCTGCGAAAGATCGTGCCTTGCGTGCAAGGTGCGAGGCTCGGCGCCTCTGCCCGCTTGAGGGGGCGCGCCGGGGACGCTATGGGGCGGGGGAAGGAGTGTCCGCGATGCCCGTTTTCCTGTCCACCGAAGATCAAGGCTTCGAGACCGCCTTCGCCGCGCTTCTTGCGATGAAGCGGGAGGAGGCCGAGGACGTGGACGCAGCGGTGGCCACAATCATCGCCGATGTCCGCGCGCGGGGAGATCAGGCGGTGATCGAACTGACTGCGCGCTTTGACCGGCTGGACCTGACACCCGGCACGCTTGCCTTTTCGGCCGACGAGATCGCGGCCGAAGTGGCGAAGGTCTCGCCCGAGGACCGGGCCGCGCTTGACCTCGCGGCCGAACGCATCCGGGCCTATCACGTCCGCCAGATGCCAAGGGACGAAAGCTGGAACGACCCCGAGGGCGCGACGCTCGGCTGGCGCTGGACGCCGGTCTCGGCCGCAGGGCTCTACGTGCCGGGGGGCACGGCGAGCTATCCGTCCTCGGTCCTGATGAATGCAATTCCGGCAAAGGTCGCGGGCGTGAAGCGGCTGGTCATCGCCTGTCCGATGCCGGGGGGCGCGGTCAATCCGCTGGTGCTCTATGCGGCCCATGCCGCAGGCGTGGATGCGGTCTATCGCATCGGCGGCGCGCAGGCGGTGGCGGCGCTGGCCTATGGCACGGCGAGCATTGCGCCGGTCGACAAGATCACCGGCCCCGGCAACGCCTATGTCGCTGCCGCCAAGCGGCGCGTCTTTGGCCGCGTCGGCATCGACATGATCGCGGGTCCGTCCGAGGTGGTGGTCATCGCCGACAGCGACAACGACCCCGACTGGATTGCGCTCGACCTGCTGGCGCAGGCCGAGCATGACGCCAGCGCGCAGTCGATCCTGATTACCGACGACGCGGGCTTTGGCCGCGCGGTGGCGGCAGCGGTGGCCGAACGGCTGAAGACCCTGCCGCGCGCGGCGATCGCGGGTGCGTCCTGGGAGGTGAACGGCGCGGTGATCGTGGTGCGCGACCTGGACGAGGCCGCGGCCCTGTCCGACCGTCTTGCGCCCGAGCATCTGGAGCTGTGCGTGGCCGACCCTGAGGCGTTGGCGGCAAAGGTCAGCCATGCGGGCGCGATCTTCCTTGGCCAGTGGACGCCCGAGGCGATCGGCGATTATGTGGGCGGGCCGAACCACGTGCTGCCCACGGCGCGTTCGGCGCGCTTCTCCTCGGGGCTGTCAGTGATGGATTTCCTCAAGCGCACGACCATGGCGCGCATGACGCCCGCGGCGCTGGCGGCCATCGGCCCGGCGGCGGAACGGCTTGCGGCCTCGGAAGGCCTGCACGCCCACGGGCTGTCGGTGTCGGCGCGCCTGCAACGCCTGAACGGGGGGCGCGGATGACCCATATCTGCCAGATCGACATCGACGACCGCGGCCTGCCCGCGCCGACGCCGGAAATCGAGCAGGAGCGCCGCGTGGCGGTCTTCGACCTGCTGGAGGAAAACAGCTTCACCGTTCCCGGCCGGGCCGGCCAGCCCGCGCCCGAGGGGCCGTTCTGCCTTGGCCTGTCGATCCGCGAGGGGCGCCTGGTCTTTGACGTGACGAGTGAAGCGGGGGCCAAGGTGGCCGAGTTCCACCTGTCGCTCGGGCCGTTCCGGCAGGTGGTGAAGGACTATTTCCAGATCTGCGAAAGCTATTTCGAGGCGGTGAAACGACTGCCGCCCAGCCAGATCGAGGCGATCGACATGGCCCGGCGCGGCATCCACAACGAAGGCGCGCGCATCCTGCAGGAACGGCTGGAAGGCAAGGCCGCGCTCGACAAGGACACGGCGCGGCGACTGTTCACGCTGGTCTGCGTCCTGCATCCGGGGGCTGCGTCTTGACCGGAAAGCGCCCGTCCGCGGTCCTGTTCTGCTGCGACCACAATGCCGTGCGTTCGCCGATGGCCGAAGGCATGATGAAGAAGTTCTACGGCCGCGACATCTACGTGCAGTCGGCGGGCGTGAAGAACGACATGGAGATCGACGGCTTTTCCGTCGCCGTCTGCAAGGAGATCGGGGTCGAGCTGTCGCGCCACCGGTCTCGGTCCTTCGACGAGATGCAGGAATGGGGCGATGACCTGGGCCAGTTCGATCTGGTAATCGCGCTGTCGCCCGCCAGCCAGCGTCGGGCGCTGGACCTGACACGGTTCTATCACCTGGCCGTCGAATACTGGCCGATCCTCGACCCGACGGGCATCGGGGAGTCGCGCGAGGCGAAACTGGCGGCCTATCGCCAGGCACGCGACCAGATCCGGACCAGGATGATCGAGCGGTTCGGCGAGCCGCTGCCCGCCCCGGAAGCAGACAGCAGCCCGGCAGGCTAGGTCACAGGTCCGGATAGACCCGTGCGCCGCCCGCGCTGAGCACCGCATCCGACCGGTCAAGGCGAAGATGCGCAAGGGCCTGTCCGTTCGCCTGGGTATAGAGGACGCCCGCCTCGCGGCCCTCGGCGGTCAGGATCGGCGTGCCGGGCGGTTCCCTTCCCTCGATACGGACCCGGACAAGGCCCTTGCGATGCTCGGTCTTGTGTTTCATCCGGGCCGTCACTTCCTGCCCGACGTAGCAGCCCTTGCGGAAGTCGACGCCGTGCAAACGCTCGAACCCGGCTTCCAGGATGTAGGTCTCGTCGGGGATCAGCTCGATCCCGGTCTCGGGGACCAGCGCGGCCACGCGGATCGCGTCCCAGTCGGTGCTGCCGGTCGCGCCTGCCTCGGGCCCGTAGGCGCGCCAGCCAAGCGCAGGGTCGCGCGGGTCGGCGAAGGCGCCATCGGGAGGCAGGCCAAGGCCACGGGTCACGTGCAGGTCTGCGGGCGTGATCTGCACGTCCGCCCGCAGGCGATACATCGACAGGCGGCGGACCAGCGCCTCGGCAAGGCTGTCCTTGACGTCGAGCAGGATCCCGTCGCGTTCGGGCACAAGGAAGAAATCGGCCAGATACTTGCCCTGCGGGGACAGAAGCGCGGCATAGACGAGGCCGTCCTTCAGGTGGCGCAGGTCGTTGGAGACGAGGCCTTGCAGAAAGGTCTCTCGGTCGGCCCCGGCGATGCGGAACACCTTTCGCTCTGGCGCGGCCTCTGCGGTCATCTGCTCACTCCTGTCGCCGGAAAGATGTAGGCGCGCGGGGGCCAAGAAGGAAGTGTGAAACCTGACATCAGCAAGCGTGAATTGACCTTGCCGCGGCCCCGGCCTAGCCATCGGGACAAAGCAGCGGAGTGTGACATGCCCCTTTCCAACGGCCGGCCCTATCTTGCGATTCCGGGGCCTTCGGTGATGCCTGACCGGGTGCTGCAGGCGATGCACCGGGCCGCGCCGAACATCTATGCGGGCAGCCTGCATGACATGACGGCGTCGCTTTACCCCGACCTGAACCGGGTGGCGCTGGGGTCGCAGCATGTCGCGATCTACATCGGCAACGGCCATGCGGCATGGGAGGCAGCAAACGCCAACCTGTTCAGCCGGGGCGACCGGGTGCTGGTGCCTGCTACGGGGGAGTTCGGTCTTGGCTGGGCCAACGCGGTCAGGCGGATGGGCGTCGGGGTCGAATTGATCGATTTCGGCAAGTCCGCCCCGGCCGATCCGTCGCGGATCGAGGCGGCCCTGCGGGCAGACCGGGACCGCCGCATCAAGGCGGTGCTGCTGACCCATGTGGATACGGCGAGCACGATCCAGAACGATGTGGCGGCCGTGCGGGCGGCGATGGATGCGGCGGGGCACCCGGCGCTGCTGGCGGTGGACTGCATCGCCTCGCTTGGCTGCGACGAATTCCGGTTCGACGACTGGGGCGTCGACGTGATGCTGGCGGCCAGCCAGAAGGGGCTGATGACGCCGCCGGGGCTGGCGATCCTGTGGTTTTCCGAACGCGCGCGGGCGGCATGTGCGGCCTCGGACCTGCGGACGCCCTACTGGGACTGGGGCCCTCGGGCGGAACCCGCCGAATACTGGCAGCACTTCTGCGGCACCGCGCCGACGCATCACCTCTATGGCCTGCGCGAGGCGCTGACCATGATCCTCGATGAAGAGGGCCTGCCGAACGTCTGGGCGCGGCATGAGGCGCTGGCGCAGGCGGTCTGGGCGGCGGTTGATGCCTGGGGGCAGGGCGGCGACATCCGGCTGAATGTGGCCGACCCGGCGCGGCGGGGGCGGTCGGTCACCTCGGTCTGCATGGGCGGAGGTGCGGCCGGGCGGCTCCGGGCCTGGTGTGAGGCGCAGGCGGGCGTGACGCTGGGCATCGGTCTGGGCATGGCGCAGTCGCATGAGCCGGCCTATGGCGACTGGCTGCGGGTGGCGCATATGGGGCATGTGAATGCCCACATGACACTGGGCGTGATCGCCACGATGGAGGCGGGGATGCGTGCCCTGCAGATCCCGCACGGGGCGGGGGGAGTCGAGGTCGCCGCGGGGGTGATCGCGGCGGCCTGAGCGGTTACTGGCCGTTCTTTGCCAGCCAGTCCTGCATCCAGGCGATCTCGCCTTCTTGCGCGGCAATGATCGCCTCGGCAAGCTTGCGCACCTCGGGGTCGGTGCCGTGTTCCAGCACGATCCGGGCCATGTCGATGGCGCCCTGGTGGTGCGGGATCATGCCGCGGATGAAATCGACATCGGCGTTGCCGGTGTATTCGATCGCCATGTCGGTGTGCATCTTGGCATTGGCCTCGGCAAAGGCCATGGCGGCGGGGCTGTCGGGCATCGCCGCCATGTCGTGGCCGCTGTGGTCGGTTTCCTGCGCGGCTGCGGCAAGGGGGGCGAGGGCGGTCAGCGCTGCGGTCAGAAGCAGGGTCTTCAGCATGGGGCGGGGTCCTTTCCTGTGCTGGAGGAACCTCTGCCCCTTGCGGCAGAAGATTCAAGTCACATGTGGGTGAGGTTCAGGCCCCGCGCGCGGCGGCCAGCGCCACGGGCAGGGCGCGGGCGAGGATGTCGAGCGCCCCGGGCGTGCAGCAGCTGATGCGGATGCAGCGGTCCTGCGGGGCGACCATGGGCTTGCGGACGAAGACGCCGCGTGCGCCAAGCTCCTGCAGGACGCGGAGGGCGAAGGGGCCGTCCTGCCCGCAGTCGACGGTGACGAAGTTGGTGGAGGAGGGCAGGGCGGCTAGGCCGTTCGCGGCGGCGATGGCGGCGATGGTTTCGCGGGCGGCAGCGACCCTGCCGCGCACCTCGGCGAGCCAGTCCTGATCGGCGAGTGCCTCCAGCGCGCCCGCCTGCGCGACGCGGCCGAGGCCGAAGTGGTTGCGCACCTTGTCGAAGGCGCGGATCAGGTCCGGGTGGCCGACGGCATACCCCACCCGCAGGCCAGCGAGGCCATAACCCTTTGAAAAGGTGCGCATCCGGATCACGCGCCGGTCCGACGGGTCGAGCGGCGGCGCGGTGCCCTCGGGGGCGAGGTCGACATAGGCCTCGTCCAGGATCAGAAGGCAGCCCTCCGGCACGGCGGCGATCATCCGGGCGATGGTCGCGGCGGGGTGCCAGGTGCCCATCGGGTTGTCGGGGTTCGACAGGTAAATGAGCTTTGCCCCGGTGTCGCGCGCCCGGGCCACAAGCGCCTCGGGATCTTCGTGGTCGCCCCGGTAGGGCACCTTGTGCAGGCTGCCGCCGAAGCCCGCGACGTGGAAATTGAAGGTGGGATAGGCCCCGTCCGAGGTCACGACCCCGTCACCGGGGCCGATGGTCAGGCGGACGAGAAGGCCCAGAAGCCCGTCGATGCCCTCGCCCGGGATGACGCTGTCGGGGTCGACGCCGTGATGGGCTGCGATGGCGTGCCGCAGGTCATGCACCTCGGGGTCGCCATACATCCAGGCCTCGGACGCGGCGCGGGCCATGGCGGCGATGGCGGCGGGCGAGGGGCCAAACATCGATTCATTGGCACCAAGCCGGGCAGTGAAGGGGGTGCCGGTCCGGCGTTCCAGCGCCTCGGGTCCGGTGAAGGGCACGGTCGAGGGCAGGCTTTCGGCAAGTGGCGTCAGTTTCGGTCCGGTCATCGTCGCCCCTGGCGGGGCAGGCCGGGGGGCTGTCTGCCCCCCGGACCCCCCGAGAGTATTTGCGTCAAGATGAAGGGGTCAGCCGACCTCGGCAAGCCGTTTGAGGGCCGCCTCGATCTTGCCGGCCTCGTCCTCGCGCAGCGCGAGGTTTTCGCGGGCCTCGTCCACGACCTCTTCCGGGGCCGAGGCCACGAAGTTCGGGTTGTTCAGGCGCCCCTTCAGCCCGCCGATTTCCTTGCCGAGCTTGTCGAGGGTCTTGGAAAGACGCGACTTTTCCTCGGCCACGTCGATGACGCCCGCCAGCGGGATGGCGAAGCTGCCGCCCTCGACCGCGATCGAGATCGAGCCTTTCGGGGCCTCGCCCTCGGTCAGGCCGTCGAGGCGGGCGAGGCGTTCGATCATCGGGGCGTTGTGGGCCCAGGCGTGGCGGCCGCGGGCGTCGAGCGCGGTCTGGACGATCGGCAGCTTCAGGCCCGCGGGGACATGCATCTGGGCGCGGGCCGAGCGGATTTCCTCGATCAGGGAAATCACCCAGTTCATCTCGGCGTCGGCGCTTTCATCAATGAGTTCAGCGCCATAGGTCGGCCAATTGCCGTGCACCAGCATGGAGTCGCGGGTGGCGGTCTGGGCCCAGAGGTCTTCGGTGATGAAGGGCATGAAAGGGTGCAGCATCAGGTAGCACTGGTCAAGCACCCATGCCATGGTGTCGCGGGTTTCGGCGGCGTGATCGCCGTCCATCAGGGGTTTTGTGAATTCGACGTACCAGTCGCAGACCTTGCCCCAAACGAAAGCATAGAGCGCCTGCGCGGCGTCGTTGAAGCGAAAATTCGACAGCGCGTCATCGACGGTGAGGCGGGTTCGGGCGGTTTCGCCGATAATCCATTTGTTTACAGTGTGATGAACGTCTTCTTTGCGTCTTCCTGACGTCTTCTTTACGTACGTACGTTCAGGATACGTTGCGCCGTTCATCTCGGCAAAGCGGGTGGCGTTCCAGAGCTTCGTGCCGAAGTTGCGGTAGCCCGCGATGCGGGAGGTGTCGAGCTTCAGCACGCCGCCGAGGCTGGCCATCGCGGCGTTGGCAAAGCGCAGGGCGTCGGCGCCGTATTCGTCGATGATCTCCAGCGGGTCGATGACGTTGCCGAGGGACTTCGACATCTTCTTGCCCTTGGCGTCGCGGACGAGGCCGTGCAGGTAGACGGTGTGGAACGGGATGTCGTTCACCACGGCAAGCTGCATCATCATCATCCGGGCGACCCAGAAGAAGAGGATGTCGGCCCCGGTGACGAGGACCGACGTGGGGAAGTATTTCGCCAGCTCCGGCGTGGGTTCCGGCCAGCCGAGCGTGCCGATGGGCCAGAGGCCGGAAGAGAACCAGGTGTCGAGGACGTCGGGGTCGCGGGTCAGGATTTTGCCGGGAGCCATCGCCCGAGCGGCGGCTTCGTTTTCCGCGCAGTACTGGTTGCCCTCATCGTCGAACCACACCGGGATCTGGTGCCCCCACCAGAGCTGGCGGCTGATGCACCAGGGCTCGATGTTTTCCAGCCAGTGGTAATAGGTCTTTTCGCCGGATTCCGGGATGATCTTCGTCCGCCCCGTGCGCACCGCCTCCAGCGCGGGTTCGACGATCCTGGCGGTATCGACGAACCACTGGTCGGTCAGCATCGGCTCGATTACGACTTTTGAGCGGTCGCCGAAGGGCTGCATGATCGGCTTCGCTTCGACGTAAGGAATGCGCTCCAGGTGTTCGGCCCCGGTTTCCTTGTCGATGGACTTCTTCAGGAGGGTGACGGCCAGACCCTCGGCGTTGATCTGGTCGACGACGCGCTTGCGCGCCTCGTACCGGTCAAGGCCGCGCAAGTCGTCGGGGACGAGGTTCAGGGCGTCGGTCTCGGCCTCGGTCAGCGTCCGCTCGCCACGGGCGACGGACTGGGCGATGGCGGCGGCCTGATCGTAGGGCACACCGTCCGCGCGCATGGCGGCGCGGGTGTCCATCAGGCGGTAGCATGGGATATTGTTCCGCTTGGCCACGCCATAGTCGTTGAAGTCATGCGCGCCGGTGATCTTGACCGCGCCCGAGCCGAAGGTGGGGTCGGGGTAGTCGTCGGTGATGATCGGGATCAGGC